>PPEA01000586.1 GCA_002967005.1 Mycobacterium talmoniae | reverse complement strand
TGATCTCTGAAGCCGAGGCCGAGCCGCGCTGCGCAATCGGCGCCGCCCCGGCGGCGGCGCACCCACCGCGCGCTGACGTTGATCGGGTCGGTGGCTGCGACCGTGCTGGCCCTCGGCGGGGGTGGGCGCCCTGGTCGGCGGCGCGCAACCGGGCGGCCCGCTGTATGGCGTGCGCACCATGCTGCTCGGCGAGCCGCCGTCGGTGCACGACGACCGGATCGTGTTGACCGCCAAGACCGAGTTCGAACACGTCCAGCAGATGATCGCCCAGGGCCAGTGGGATCAAGCCCAGGAGCGGCTGACCGCGCTGGGCGACACCGTGCAGACGGTCAACGACACCCAGCGCAAACAAGATCTGATCGACCAATGGAACCGGCTGAACGTGCAGGTGCAAAACCGGGATCCGAGCGCGGTGCCGCCGCCCAGCTCCGCGCCGACCACCGAGCTCCCGGCCGTCAGCACCCCACCGACGTCGCTGATGCTGTCGGTCCCGTCCCCGGAGGCCACCCCGGCGCCACCGACCCGCCACCACCACCGCCCCGGGCTCGGAGACGACGGCCGCATCCGAACAGTGGTCGTCGGCGCCCGCACAGCAACCGTCGACACCGACCGGTACGTCGGCGGCGCAATCCGAAACTGTGCCGAGCACCACAACCGGGCCGGCACCGTGATCAATCGGGGTTAGCGATACCCGTCGCTCTCCGAGGTCGCCTCGTTGAGTGAGGCGTCGGCGTACCCGCGGCAGTAATCCCAGGTCACGTAGGCATCCGGCTCGGGATCGTAGGCCGGCTCGTGCGGCCGGACGGTGCCGTCGACCAGCAGCTGCAACAGGTTGGCGCGCAGCATGTCCCAATCGTGGTAGTGGTCCTGCTGGCATTCGTCGCAGCACACCACCAAGCCGCGGATCCCCTTGTGCGCCAACAACGCTTCGTAGACCGCCAGGTCGGCGAGGTCGGCCTCTACCGCGGTCCGTTCCTGCGGGTCCAACGGTTGCCCCGGCTCGATGGCGTCCAGCGCCGCGGACGGGTCGCAAGGGTCGTCAGCAAAAGGATCGGGTGGCAAACCCGGCGGGAGGTGGTCACGCACGCCTCCTACAGTACGCAGCCGCGCAGCCATCGCGCCAGCAGCCACGATGTCGGGAAGGTGAACGGCAGCCGGAGGGGGCCGGATTTTGATCCGCGAGCCGATTAGGATGGGGCTTTCACCCGTATGTATGGAGGCCGCACCGCATGTCCCTTGGCGACGTCCGCGCCCCGATGGTCATCCCGCACGCCCCGCCCGACGACCTGATGGCCACCGGCGGGGACAACCCGGACAAGATCGCCATGTTGGGGCTGACCTTCGATGATGTGTTGCTGCTGCCGGCGGCCTCCGATGTGGTGCCCGCCGCCGCCGACACCTCCAGCCAGCTGACCCGCAACATTCGGCTGCGGGTGCCGCTGGTCAGCTCGGCGATGGACACCGTCACCGAGGCGCGGATGGCCATCGCCATGGCCCGCGCCGGCGGCATGGGGGTGCTGCACCGCAACCTGCCGGTCACCGAGCAGGCCGGCCAGGTGGAAACCGTCAAGCGCTCCGAGGCCGGCATGGTGACCGACCCGGTGACCTGCTCCCCGGAGAACACGCTGGCCGAGGTGGACGCGATGTGTGCCCGGTTCCGGATCTCCGGGCTGCCCGTCGTGGACAAGGATGGGCAGCTCGTCGGGATTATTACCAACCGGGATATGCGTTTCGAGGTCGACCAGAACAAGCCGGTCGCCGAGGTGATGACCAAGGCGCCGCTGATCACCGCGCAGGAGGGGGTCACCGCCGACGCGGCGCTGGGCCTGCTGCGCCGCCACAAGATCGAGAAGCTGCCGATCGTCGACGGGCACGGCAAGCTGACCGGGCTGATCACCGTCAAGGACTTCGTCAAAACCGAGCAGCACCCGGACGCCACCAAAGACAGCGACGGCCGGCTGCTGGTCGGCGCCGCGATCGGGGTCGGCGACGACGCCTGGGTGCGGGCCATGACCCTGGCCGACGCCGGGGTCGACGTGCTGGTGGTCGACACCGCCCACGCCCACAACCGGCTGGTGCTCGACATGGTCAGCAAGCTCAAGGGCGAGGTCGGCGACAAGGTCGAGGTGGTCGGCGGCAACGTGGCCACCCGGGCCGGGGCCGCCGCGCTGGTCGAGGCCGGCGCCGACGCGGTGAAGGTGCGGGGTGGGCCCCGGCTCGACTCTGCACCACCCGGGTGGGTGGCCGGGGTGGGGGCCCCGCAGATCACCGCCATCCTGGAGGCGGTCGCGGCGTGTCGTCCGCATGGGGTGCCGGTGATCGCCGACGGCGGGCTGCAGTACTCCGGGGACATCGCCAAGGCGTTGGCCGCCGGCGCGTCGACGGCCATGCTGGGTTCGCTGTTGGCCGGCACCGCCGAATCACCCGGCGAGCTGATCTTTGTCAACGGCAAGCAATTCAAGAGCTACCGGGGGATGGGGTCGCTGGGCGCCATGCAGGGCCGGGGTGCTGCCAAGTCGTACTCCAAGGACCGCTACTTCCAAGACGACGTGCTCTCCGAGGACAAGCTGGTGCCCGAGGGCATCGAGGGCCGGGTGCCGTTCCGCGGGCCGCTGACCACGGTGATCCACCAGCTCACCGGGGGGCTGCGGGCCGCCATGGGCTACACCGGCGCGGCCACCATCGAAGCGCTGCAGCAGGCGCAGTTCGTGCGGATCACCGCGGCGGGGCTCAAGGAGAGCCACCCGCACGACATCACCATGACCGTCGAAGCGCCCAACTACTACGTGCGCTGACCGTGCCCGCTTCTGTTAGCGCCGAAATCGACGTTTCCGAGGTCGCTTCCCGGACTTTTGCCCGAAAACGTCGATCTCGCCGAGAAATGAGGTTCACCCCCCATGCGTGACATGGTCGAGATCGGCATGGGCCGCACCGCGCGACGCACCTATGAACTGTCCGACATCAACATCGTGCCGTCACGGCGCACCCGGTCCTCGCAGGACGTGTCCACGGCCTGGCAGTTGGACGCCTACCGGTTCGAGATCCCGGTCGTCGCACACCCCACCGACGCGTTGGTGTCGCCGGAGTTCGCCATCGAACTGGGCCGGCTCGGCGGCCTCGGTGTACTCAACGGCGAGGGCCTGATCGGGCGGCACGCCGACGTCCAGGCCAAGATCGCGCAGGTCATCGAGGCGGCCGCCAAGGAACCCGAACCGTCGGCGGCGATCCGGCTGCTGCAGCAGCTGCACGCCGCGCCGCTGGACCCCGACCTGCTCGGTGCCGCGGTGGCCCGCATCCGGGAAGCCGGGGTGACCACGGCGGTGCGGGTCAGCCCGCAAAACGCCCAGGCGCTGACGCCGGCGCTGGTGGCCGCCGGCATCGACCTGCTGGTCATTCAGGGCACCATCGTGTCCGCCGAGCGGGTCGCCAACGACGGCGAACCGCTGAACCTCAAGACGTTCATCTCCGAGCTCGACGTGCCGGTGGTGGCCGGCGACGCCACCACCCGCGACGCCAACGAGCGGGCGGTCACGGCGACCGTCGACGCCTACGGCGGCCTGGACACCCTGGTCAGCTGCGTCGGCGTGTTCGACTTCTACCGCGGCCTCACCGACCTCGACGCCGACGAGCTTCCCGGCGCGTTCGACGAGATGTTTCACACCAATGTGCTCAGCCACCTGCAGTCGGTGAAGGCGGCGTTGCCCGCGCTGCAGGCCCAGGACGCGGCCTCGATCGTGCTGACCGAGTCGGCGTCGTCGTTTTATCCGGGCCGCGGCGGGACGCTGTATGTGGCGTCGAAGTTCGCGGTCCGCGGGCTGGTGGCCACGCTGGCACACGAACTCGCGCCACGAATCCGGGTCAACGGGGTGGCGCCGGGCGGCACGCTGCACACCGATCTGCGGGGCCTGCGCAGCCTGGGGCTGGCCGACACCCGCCTGGATGACGCCCCGGACCGCGCCCAAGAGCTGGCCGCGCGGACGCCGCTGCAGGTGGCGCTGTCCGGGGCGGATCACGCCTGGAGCTACGTGTATTTCGCGTCCGACCGGTCCCGCGGCATCACCGGCGACAGCGCCCACCCCGACGGCGGCTTCGGACTCGGCGAGGAATACCCCGACGTCGAGATCGCCTACTGCCACGTCGACGCGCGACCACTACCTGGTCACCGACCC
>PPEA01000585.1 GCA_002967005.1 Mycobacterium talmoniae | reverse complement strand
ATGCCGACGGTGCACGGCACCGCCCCGGCGGCCCGCACCCGCCGCTCGGCGTCCTGTGCGGCCGCCAACCCGCGGCCGTGGGAAAAACCGTGGGACACCAGGGTGGTCTCCAGCGCCACCACCGGCCGGCCGGCGTGCAGCGCGTCGGCGACTTCATCGGCCACCCGCAGCACATCCACCCCGCCACTATGCCCGCGGTTATGCCGGCACGGCGTCGGTTTGCCGGTCCCAGACCCGATGCTTGGCCAGCGCGGCGGCGAAGGCGTCGAAGAACGCATCGGACAGGTCACCGGCCGCCGCGGTTGTCGTCACCACGCCGTGGGCGTCGACAACGTCGGCGCTGTCGGCGATCCGTTCGCCGATCCCGGCTTTCGGCAACAACTTGATGCCGGCACCGAACGCCGCCACCGGCTTGAGGTGCTTATAGGCCTCGGTGACAAAGTGCATCGCGTACCCGTCACCGGCGAGCGTCTCCACGGCATCCGGCCCGCACGGCACCACGACCGCGTCGTAGAGCACCGACGCATGGTGGTGATGGCCCGGTCGACGGCCAGCTCGCCGCCGGACCCGCCGGCCAGGGTACCGCCGGCGGTCGGCGCCAGCACCTCGGCGATGGCGCCGCGCTGCCGCAGCGCCGCCACCAACGCTTCGGTGCCTTGCACGTCGACCCCGTCCGCGGCCAAAATCGCGACCTTGCGGCTTTCGATGCTGTCGGTGGCGGTGTTGAGCTGGGACAGCGCCGGGGAGGCCGCCAACTTGTCGTCGACGGGTTGCTCGTCGGGCACCGGCAGCCCCAGTTTGCCGGCGACTTGCGCGGCCAGGTCGTGGTCGACGAGGTTCAGCTGATCGACCACCCGCGACCGGATTTCGGGCGCCTCCACCTTGCCCAACTCGAACGCGTAGGCGGCGACGATGTGCTCGGCCTCGACCGGTGCCATGCTCTTCCAAAACATCCGGGCCTGGCTGTAATGGTCGGCGAAGCTTTCGGCGCGTTGACGGATTTTCTCGCCCTCCACCTTCTGGGTGTAATGCCGGAACACGCCCTCGTCGGCGATGGCCGGGCAGCCGCCGCCGACCGAGTTCTTGTAGTAGCTGGACTTGCCCTGCGGGATCGCGATCTGCCCGTAGCCGTCGTGCTGGTTGGTGCGGACGTCGGCGAGGGGCCGGTTGATCGGCAGTTGCGCGAAGTTGGGGCCGCCGAGCCGGATCAACTGGGTGTCGAGGTAGGAGAAGTTGCGGAACTGCAGCAGCGGATCGTTGGTGAAATCGATGCCCGGCACCACGTTGGCGGTGCAAAACGCCACCTGCTCGGTTTCGGCGAAGAAGTTGTCCGGGTTGCGGTTGAGCACCATCTTGCCCACCGGCCGCACCGGAACCTGTTCCTCGGGGATGATTTTCGTCGCGTCGAGCAAGTCGAACGCGAAGTTGAACTCATCGCTCTCCGGGACCAGTTGCACGCCGAGTTCCCATTCCGGGTACAGGCCGGCCTCGATGGCCTCCCACAAATCGCGGCGGTTGAAGTCGGGGTCCTTGCCGGCGATCTTCTGGCATTCGTCCCAGACCAGCGAATGCACCCCGAGTTTCGGCTTCCAATGGAACTTCACGAAGGTGCCTTCGCCGTCGGCGTTGACGAACCGGAAGGTGTGCACGCCGAAGCCCTGCATCATCCGGTAACTGCGCGGCAGCGCCCGGTCCGACATCAGCCACATGATGGTGTGCAACGTTTCGGGCTGCAGCGACACGAAGTCCCACAGGGTGTCGTGCGCGGACTGGGCTTGCGGGATCTCGTTGTGCGGTTCGGGTTTCACCGCATGCACGAAGTCGGGGAATTTGATGCCGTCCTGGATGAAGAACACCGGGAAGTTGTTGCCCACCAGGTCGTAGTTGCCCTGATCGGTGTAAAACTTCGTCGCGAAACCGCGCACGTCGCGGACGGTGTCGGCGGAGCCGCGGAAGCCGGCGACGGTGGAGAACCGCACGAACACCGGGGTCTGCTTGCCCGGGGTGGTGAGGAAGTTGGCGGCGGTGTACGGCGCCAGCGAGTCGTCGTAGGGCTCGAAGTAGCCGTAGGCGCCCGACCCGCGGGCGTGCACGACGCGTTCGGGGATCCGCTCGTGGTCGAAGTGGGTGATCTTTTCGCGGGCGTGGAAGTCCTCCAACAGCGTCGGGCCCCGCTCCCCCACGGTCAGCGCGTCGTCGGTGTGGTCGACCCGCACCCCCTGCTGCGTCGTCAGGTACCCGCTGTCCCGGCTGCACCGGTATTCGTCCAGCTGCCGCTGCTTTGCATCCCGGTCGTTGGTCGCCACCGTGACTCCTCTCGTCTCGGCATAGGAATTCCCCGCGTGGGTACCCGCCCCAGGCGCCGACAAACGAAGCCGCGCTGATCGGCGGCCAGAATCTGATTGAGGGCAGCGGAGATGTTCCAACAGAAACGCCAGCGCGAGCAGACGCAAAATCGCACAAAAGGCGTTCGCGCGATGCGATTTTGCGTCTGCTCGCGCCCGTGTTTCGACTCTAGACGATTATTTCCGCCCCCCGCCGGGTATTCACCGGTATTGTTCAGGGAGGGAGCGCGGGAGATGTCGGTGAACGTGTTGTTGCTGACGGATCAGTCCGATCCGGACGTGGTCTTACCAACCTTGCCGTTGGTTGCTGAGACCGTGGTGCACGCCCCCCTCGGCAAACCCAGCCCGCAGCAGTTCGACGGCCCCGACGTGGCGGTGGTGGATGCGCGCACCGACCTGCCCGCCGCCCGGCAGGCCTGCCGCAAGATCACCGTGGCGGCGCCGCAGCTCGCCGTGGTCGCGGTGGTGTCCCCGGAGGACTTCGTGGCGGTCGATCTGGAGTGGCACGTCGACGATGTGGTGCTGCCCACCGCCTGCACCGCCGAGCTGCAGACCCGGTTGCGGTTGGCGATCGCCCGCCGGCACAAGGCGGTCGAAGACACCCTGCAGTTTGGTGACCTCGTCCTGCACCCGGCCAGCTATATCGCGTCGCTGGCCGACCGGGAACTGGACCTGACGCTGACCGAGTTCAAGTTGTTGAGTTTCCTTGTCCAGCACGCCGGTCGAGCGTTCACCCGCACCCGGCTGATGCATGAGGTCTGGGGCCACGAATGCGGCCGGCGCACCGTCGACGTGCACGTGCAGCGGTTGCGCGCCAAGCTGGGCGCCGAACACGAATCGATTGTCGACACGGTCCGCGGCGTCGGCTACATGGCGCCCAGCCCGCCACGGCAGGTGACCCCCCAAATCGGCTTAGCCCACCGGCCGGCCCTGCGCTAAGTCGCGGGCCTGGCGTTCGTTTTCCACCGACGGCGCCGAACCCGGCAGCCGCTTGCCGGCCACCTCGGGGGTGAACCGCAGCGCGACCATGCCGATCAGGCCCGCCGCCATCAGCAGGTAGGCCGGCACCATCAGGTTGCCGGTGCCCGAGATCAGTGCCTCGGCGATCAGCGGGGTGGTTCCGCCGAACGCCGACACCGAGATGTTGAATCCGACGGCCAGCGCGCCGTAGCGCACCGTGGTGGGGAACAGCGCCGGCAGCGTGGCGGGCAGGGTGCTGTCGAAGCACAGCAACATCACCCCGATCAGCAGCACCCCGGCGAACACCACCGGGTAGCCGCCGCCGGACCGGATGAGCAGCAACGCCGGCACCGAGCCCGCGAGCAGCAGCCCGCAGCCGGTCCACAGCACCGGTTTGACGCCGATGCGGTCGGACAGCCGCGCCACGAACACCACCGCCGACATCACCACCAGCAGCGTCAGCACGATCATCGCCAGCCCCGCGGTGTGGCCGATGCGCACGATCGCCTTCAGATAGGTGGGCAGATAGCCGGTCAGCATGTAGTCGGTGACGTTGTAGGTCAACACCAAACCGATGCAGATCAGCAGCGGCTTCCACTGCTCGATGATGGTGCGCCGGAACTGTTGTCCGCCGTCATCCCCCGACGTGTCCTGGTCGCCGTTGGCTTCTTCGTAGGCCGGTGACTCTTCCAGCTGCAGGCGCAGATACACCGCGATCACCCCCAGCGGGGCGCTCAGCAGCAGCGGCAGACGCCAGCCCCAGCTCAGCATCTGGTCGTCGGTCAGCCAGGTGTGCAGGCCGGTGACCAGCGCCCCGGCGACGACGTAGCCGGCCTGGGAGCTCAGCGGCAGGAAGCTGGCCATCATGCCGCGCCGCCGGTCGGGGGCGTGCTCGTTGACGTAGGTCATGGTGCCGACGTATTCGCCGCCGGTGGAGAAGCCCTGAAAGATGCGGGTGACGATGAGCAGGATCGGCGCCCACATCCCGATGCGGTGATAGCCGGGCAGCACCCCGGTGGCGGTGGTGCCCAACGTCATCAACAAGATGGTGGCCACCAACACCTTTTTGCGCCCGATCCGGTCACCGAGCGGGCCGAAGATGAACCCGCCCACCGGCCGGACCGCAAAGGCTGCCGTCAGGGTGCCGAAGGTGGCCAGCAGGCTGCCGGCGCTGGCGCTGTCGCCGGGGTAAAACACCCGTGCGAGCGTGGTGGCGATGTAGCCGTAGACCCCGAAGTCGTACCACTCCATGAAGTTGCCGACGGCGGTGCCCTTGATGGTGCGCCGCAACTCCGCGGGATCAGCGACCCGGATCTCGGTCAGGGACCATCTTCTGCGGCGCCGGTGCCCGCGAGCGCCCGCGCGTCGTGTTGTACCCATCGCCGATGAGGTACCCACAATGGCGCATCTCATGCATCGGTGCCGCCGGCCGAAATCTTAGGAAATTCATGGTTTGGCGCCGTCACCAGCGGGGAAGTAACTGATGTCATCGACGGCGTGAGGCGGTGACATCGCAATGAGGATTATCGGCACGAAAAGGTCCCGGCGGGCCGCCCGCGTACTGGGCGTCGCGGTGGTGACCGTGGCGGCGCTGCTGTGCGCACCGGTCGCCGCATCCGCGGCGGGCTGCCCGGACGTCGAGGTGGTGTTCGCCCGCGGCACCTTCGAGCCGCCCGGGGTGGGGGCCACCGGGCAACAGTTCATTGATGCGCTGGGCTCGCAGATCGGCGGCCGATCGCTGGACGTCTACCCGGTCAACTACCCGGCCAGTACCGACTTCCCCACCGCCGCAGACGGGGTGATCGACGCGAGCAATCATGTCCGCGCCACCGCCGCCAACTGCCCGACCACCAAAATGGTGCTCGGCGGCTACTCGCAGGGCGCGGCGGTGATCGGCTACGTCACCGCCGCCAAGGTTCCCAGCGGATACACGCTGCCGGCCGGTCTCGCCGGGCCGATGCCCCTGGATGTGGCCAACCACGTTGCCGCGGTTGCGCTGCTCGGGAAACCGTCCAACGCGTTCCTGGAATCGGTTGACGCGCCGCCGATCGTGATCGGCCCGCGCTACGCGGGTAAAACCATCGACCTGTGCGCGGACGGCGACCCGGTCTGCTCGACCGGCAACGACAACGGCGCGCACACGCTGTACGCATCCAACGGGATGGCGGCCCAAGCGGCGGGCTTCGCCGCACACCACCTCTAACCCGCGACCTGCCGCAGCGCCTCGGGGGTGAGGTCAGCGCGCGACGGATACCCGTCGACGGCCATCAGCAGGTCGGCTTCGGCCAGCAAGGTGCGCAGCACGTGCACGATGCCGTCGACGCCGCCCAGCGCCAGCCCGTAGGCGTAGGGCCGGCCGACGCCCACCGCCGTCGCGCCCAGCGCGAGCGCCTTGATGATGTCGGCGCCGCTGCGGATTCCGGAGTCGAACAACACCGGCAGCCCGTCGGCACCCTCCAACACCCCGGGTAAGCAATCCAATGCCGGCAGACCGCAATTGGCTTGCCGGCCACCGTGGTTGGAGCAGTAGATGCCGTCGACCCCGGCGTCTTTGGCGCGCCGCGCATCGTCGGGGTGGCAGATTCCCTTCAGGATCAACGGCAGCCGGGTTTCCGCACGCAGCCAGTCGAGGTCGTCCCACCGGAATGGGCCACCGAAGATCGGCAGCTTGCGCACCGCGGCCTGCGTCGGATCTTCGCCCGGTTGCAGGCTGGCCAAAAACACCGGGTCGGTGGTGTAGTTGGCCAGGCAGCGGCTGGGCACCTGCGGGTAGTTGCCGGCGCTCAGATCGCGCGGCCGCCAACCGGTCACCCAGGTGTCCAGGGTGACGACGATGCCTTTGAACCCGGCCCGCTCGGCGCGGTGCACCAGGCTGGCGGCCATGTCGCGGTCCGGCGGTGTGTAGAGCTGAAAGAATCCGGGGGTATCGCCGCACGCCGGGGCGACGTCCTCCATCGGATCCGACGACAGCGTGCCCGCCATGAACGGGATGCCGGTGCGGGCCGCGGCCCGGGCGCTGGCGAGGTCGCCGTGTCCGTCTTGGGCGCAGACCCCGATGACACCGATCGGGGCCAGGAACACCGGGGCCGGCAGCCGCACCCCGAACAGCTCGACGGACAGCTCACGTTCGGTGGGGGCCACCAGCATCCGTGGGATCAGTCCCCAGCGCTCAAATGCCCGACGGTTGGCGCGCTGGGTGTGCTCGTCGCCGGCGCCGCCGGCCACGTAGCCCCACACCGACCGCGGCATCGCCGCCGACGCATCGGCCTCCAGGTCGGCGAATGTGATGGGCAGCGAGGGGTTTTCCCCTCGTTGCCCATTTTGATAGATCTCGTCTTGGTACTGTGCGAACGCCATAGCCAAGAGGTACCCGGCGGTCCGTCCACCAAACCGGTGGTGTCAGGACCCAAACCCGTGCTGCGGGGCCACCACCGACACCGGCACGCCCGTGGTTGCCAAGTGGCTGGCGGCGAAGTCCGCGCCCTGGCTGACGATGCTGCCGTCGTCGGCGTAGCTGTTGTGCGCGGCGAAGTTCATCCCGTCCGAACAGACCGGGTCCTCCGGAACGCACAGCTGCAGGGTCTTGGGCAGATACTCCGGACCGATCGTCAGCGGCGGTTGGTTGAGGAAGCTCATGGCCCGGACATTGGGGGTTCCGAACAGCACGACGGCGGCGACGTGATCCGCCACGTCGGGCTGGAGAGGTTTCGGCACCGTCGCCGGATCGACCCCATCCGGGATAGTCGGCGAGGTGACGAAGCCCATCACCGCCGCGCCCTGGGAGTAACCACCGAGCACCATCTTGGTGTTGGGACAGTTGGTCGCCCGCGAAACGACGTGGGCGCCCGCGTCGCGCACCCCGTCGACACCGGTGGCCCACTCGTCGCTGGCCGGGTAGCGGACCGGATACACCGCAAACGGTTTACCCAGGCGTGCGCCCAAGGCGTTGACGAACGCCCTGCCCGGTGGGCCCGACCCCGGGTGGCCTCGACCGGTGCCGGCGGGCGAACACCACCTCCGGTCGTCGGGGCACGACTCGGCGGTCGCGGATGGGATGGCGGAAGCAAGAACGGA
>PPEA01000584.1 GCA_002967005.1 Mycobacterium talmoniae | reverse complement strand
GACGCGCACCTGACGATCGTGTTCGCCGCGATGGCTATCAGCCACTACATCGAGACCCACACCGGGTGGAGCATCAAGAAATTCGTGCGCACCGCACGCCGCTACCGCACCGTCACCATCGCCGTCGGCGACCAAACCCTGGCCGCCGCCGACCCCATCCCCGTCGACCTCGCCACCGCACTGGCCAAGATCCGCTCAAGCGGTGCGCACTAAATTGATAAAAGTCGGGTCAACTGCTGCAAGGCTCATCCGCGATCCGGTCGCGCCCATGTAACACGATCGCTGTGCCCCATCGTGTCTCAAGTAGCGCGGTCCGCCGATTCAAGGTGATCTACGACTGACCGAATGATGTCAACGCTGTTGTTGTGCTCCCAGAACCGCAGTACCGTCCAACCTCGTTGTCGCAGGATGTCATCCACACGACGATCCCTGTCGCGGTTCGCCTGGATCTTGGCCCGCCACCATTCGGTATTCGATTTCGGTGTAGTTCCATGTATAGGGCAGCCGTGCCAGAAGCACCCGTCGAGGAACACCACGAGCCGTCTGCCGCTCCAAACGATGTCACCACGGAACCGATAGTCAGGCAGCGGCCTTCGGTTAACACGGTAGCGATAACCCAGCGCATGCAAGCCCCGACGTACCTGCAGTTCAATTCGCGTCCCACTCGTCTTCTGCGCTTGCATCTGCCGGCGTACGTGGTCGCTAGGCGGCGTGAGATCGTTGCTCAACGACATATGCTCCTACCAGCGCAAACCAGGTGCAACTGAGCGACCCGCACGAGTCCGGCGTGCCTCAGCCGGCTGTCACACCCCTGACCTAATCTTGCACCATGCCCGCGCATCCGAAGACACGTTCTGGATCGCTGTTTGCCGTCAAACAGGTCCGAGGCCCATTCCTGGAACTTCCCCCTCATCACGGCCACACTGCGAGCGACAAGGAACTCGGCGCACTATGCACCGATCTGCGCGCTCACGACGTGCCCTTGGCCGCGGATCTGTTCAGCGGCGCCGGCGGCATGAGTCTGGGCTTGGAGGAGGCCGGGTTCCGAGTCGTACTTGGAGTGGACCATTACCGTTTCGCGGTAGAGACCCACCGCCATCACTTCGCCGGGATGTCTGTCGAGGCGGACTTAGCCGATCCCGCAACGATCATTCATATCGCAAAATTGCTGAAGCGCAACAAGGTCGCGATCTTGGCCGGCGGGCCACCCTGCCAACCCTTCTCCCGTGCTGGGCGCTCGATGCTCCGCCACCGAGTTCTGACCGGAGCCGCGGATCCCCACGACGAGCGCCGTGACCTATGGCGGTCGTTCCTAGAGGTAGTTCAACTGGCTCGCCCACAGGCGGTGGTGATGGAAAACGTCCCCGACATGGCGCTGGACCGAGAGATGTTCATCCTGCGCAGCATGACTGAAGAACTCGAACAGATTGGTTATTCGGTGTCGGCCCGTGTCATCGACAGCTGGCGCTTCGGCGTGCCGCAGATGCGCCAACGCCTGCTGTTGGTCGCTTTGAGGAACCGTGTCCGGTTCACTTGGCCGGCAGAGTCGGCGAAACGGGTGACCCTGTGGAATGCCATCGGAGATATGCCGGAGGTTCAAGGCGGCTGGCGACCGGACGGGGGTGCATTTGGATGGGCGGACTACCACGGTCCGCGGACTGAATACCAGAGGTGGATGCGGCGCAACGTATCGGAAGAAGACGCCGACAAGTTGTTCGACCACATCACCCGCCCAGTACGCGAGGACGACCGCGCCGCTTTCGAGTCTATGACGCATAAAACGAAGTACACCGACCTAGCGCCGGAGCTCCAGCGTTACCGCAAGGACATCTTCGACGACAAGTACAAGAAACTTGACGAGAATGATCTGTCGCGAACAATCACTGCGCACATCGCCAAGGACGGCTACTGGTACATCCATCCCCGTCAGCCCCGAACTCTCACAGTGCGGGAGGCAGCCCGTATCCAGACGTTCCCCGATGACTTTCGGTTCGCCGGGCCCCCATCAGCAGCGTTCAAGCAGATCGGCAACGCGGTGCCTCCACTGATCGGACGGGTGATCGGCGAGGCAGTATGGTCGTCTGTCGCGTCTGGCGTGCAGGCGGTGATCTCGACTCGGGAGACCGCAGCAAAGTTGGCGCGATGGTTTCGCGGACGACGTCCTCCCGAAGCGATGCCGTGGCTCAAGACCAACGACCGTTGGAAGTTCCTCCTCGGGGAACTTCTGCTAGACCGTGCCACCCCAACGGTGACCAGTTCAGTGTGGCCAGTCATCGAATCCCAACCCGACCTCGCTGTCGGTGGACTTCCAGATGCTGCAGTGGTGGACCTGCTTGACGAATTGATGTCGGGTGTCGGCCGAGGGCAGCGCATTTTAGTGGTGCGCCAACTGCTTGAACAGATGACTGCGGCACCGGCAGCACTCTGGCAACCGACCATCGACCGCGCCGCATTGCCGGCCATACCTGCGGCGCTGTGCGACTTGGTGGAGCTGGCGCTTCCCGCCACCGTCGGCAAGAAAGAGAGCGAGGAGCCTGTGTTGATCACCAAAGGCGTGCTGCGTGTGGCAAGCCGGTTTCAAGGCAATGATGCCGACAAGAGGAATGTGCAAACCGACGGTCGCATTGCTGTAGCGGGCATGATCGGGTTTGGAGACGCCTCGCGACCGGCACATCTAGGACTCATCGCGCTGGCGGCGGAGGTCTGCCTCGTCGATAAACCACTGTGCGGCGAGTGCCCCCTGAGCCGATGGTGCATGACAGCTGGAGGCTAAAACCCCAGACCGCGAGCGAGTTCCGGATGCTGCTCGCGCATAAATTTCATGACCTCTCTGAAACCTTCGTACTGACCGGACTGAATCGCCGCCGACTTAAGGGCTAGCCCAACCTCTGGCAATGCGCCATGAGTATAGGTCTTGTCGTTGTCCGCAACTACACCGTCGCCATCCTCGGCGACGTCGGTGTTGTGGCGCCGATAGACGCGGTCGGCGAGAATACACAGTTCACTCACTGGGCGGTCGAGCATCTGTTTGAGCTGCGCAGGGATAGCAACCCGCATCTTTGCAACGTTGATGTTGAAGGCCTCATCAAGTTCGCTGGTGAAGTCGAGACTCGCACGCGCCAACTTCGTGTGCTCGTCGATGCCGCGGGTCCCGCCCCAGCTGCCCCACTGCACGAGCCTGTTCTCGCGGTATACATAGAGACCTTGCTGACGGTTCCAGTTAAGCGGCCCGGCAGACTTCTCGAAAGCGTCAAGCGAGCTGAATGATTTCTTGCCAGGAAGAATGTAACGACGGAGTTCGACGACACCCACTCCGGTCGCATTCTCGAGTTCGAACTGCTGTGTCGCGAGTTGTTGGGTTCCAGGTTCATACCGAACGAATGGGTCCCAAGCATGTACTTTGTCACCGTTGACGCGGATGGTTATCCGCGGGGCTTTGTTCTCGCCGGTAAGGAACCGGTGGAACACCATGGCCAGATGCCTTTTGGTTTTGCTGACCAATACCTCGAAGCGTCTCTTGGCCCAGCCGCCCTCCGCGCCGGAAGCCGGAAGAACACGGTCGAGGCTCTGCCACACCACAACAGTGCCTGTGCCGGTGCCTAACATCTCCTCGCTGCGCGTCACCGCGTGGTCACGCGGATTTTCGGCAAGAACCCACTCGTCGAGTTCTGCAATCAGGTCCAAGTCAAGTGATCGCCATAATGGACGCTTCCGCTCAGACGACCGAGAGACGACGGTCACACAGCGTCCTTGCGACAGTGACGCTGTCTTAAGACCCAACCCGTAACGGCCAAGGTCACCCGAGCCGTACGACCGCCGGCTCCCGAAGCGCAGAGCCTCCGTCATACCCCGTGCGTTGAGTCCGCAGCCATTGTCGGCGATATACACCGCAGAGTTCGCACCGTCGAACTCGATCTCCACGGCGACATCGGTAGCACCAGCAGAAATGCTGTTGTCGATGAGGTCGGCGATGGCGCTGACGAAGTCGTAACCGATGTCCCGCAGGGAGGATGTGAGGCGGGCCGCCGACGGTGCCGCGCTGGAAAGTTTCATTGCACCAGAGCTCCCTGTCAGTGCCGTAGTTCGCCTTAAGTTAATCAGTCAGGTCCGACAAGTGGGGGCAGGCTCGCGGCCGTTGAGATGGCAGCAGGTACCAAACCACACCTTGTGACCCCGGTCCGCCAAGCATCTCAGACCCGGGGAAGTGTCTCCGAGCGGCGGAGCAAGGTGTTCGTCATGCGTGACTGCGCTGGACACGCCTTGGCGCATGTTTGCCTTCTCACCAGCAGCTAACCTAACGGACCTCGTCCCCACGAGTATTGACCGTCTTGACGAACGCGGGACCCGGCTGGGCTCCGGCGGTGCTACCATGCCCAGACATCTCCCAAAGCTTTCGGGGGCCTACAGGCCGATTCGGCACCGATGGACCTACCAAGAGCGAATGCCAGTCACCATGTCAGCTGTACAAGTCGGCGACGCGTAGGCGAGAAATACATTGGCTACGACCTTGGCTCTCCTGCCGCAACCAAAAAACCATTCGACAGCATCAACAGCCCCTTTTCGACCATCCTGTCCAGTGCCGAATCCAGCCGCGCCCCGATCGCCGCGGTCATGCGCCTTCCCCCGAATAGCCCGAGTACAGCGCGCTTGAGTTCGTCGGGGTCGATGCCGCCGGTCTGCTCGGCGACCACGATCATCGCGTTGCCGATCTCGACAAGGCTGACCTCGTCGAGGGGGCGGCTATCACCTTCGACGGGGCACCGGACGACACGCCAGGTCTCGGGGTCCGCCTCAGTTGGCCAATAGAAGCCCTCGTCATCGCGTTTGTACTCGCGCGGAACTATCTGTCGGATGGCTCGGCGACGTCCCTCAGCGACCCGGCTCAGCCCGAATGCGCTGCCCACCAACTTGACCAAGCGGTCGGGGTGGACGGGCGCTTCGCTGCCGATCACGGCGTGAATCACCGCTAGCACTTGCTGTTTGGCGTAGTTCATCGCGACGTCGTTAAGCACGCTGACATCGCCCGCGGGTCGAGGCACCCACTCGCGGTAGGTCTGCAGCATCGGGTGCCGCCTGGGTTTGGGCGGTTCAATCGGCTGAGCAGCCGACGTCGGCGCGGACTTGAGCGGGGCGAATTCCCGTGGCTCAGGCGTGACAGGCTCGGCTACCGGCGCCACGGGCGCCTGGTCACGCTCGACCTTCCGCCGCTTCGCGTCGGAAACGGCCTGGCGCAACCTCGCGATCGTGGCGTCGCGTTGCTGCAGCCACTCCGGCATCCACACCCGCTCCACGGCGGGCCAGCGCAGCAGGTTCGCCAACACGTCGATCGGCAGCGCGTCACGGTCTGCGACGGTGCGCCGCAGATACCAGCTCGGCCCGTCCAGTAACACCGCCACCAGCGGTTGGTCCGGCGCGTCCGGGTCAGAAAGCACCAGGTCGACCCGAAAGTCCGACAGGCCGACATCGGTGGTAACCGGCAGCCTTCGGCGCGCAGCGCTGCGGCGATGTCGTCCCGGTGCCGATCGATCACGGCCTGCCGGCGCCATCCCCGTTGATCGCATCCACGCCACGCGCCGCCATCTCCAGGTATGCCTTCAGGTGCTTGGTACCGACCTGGGTAGTCTCCTCGGCGCGCAGCTGCTGCGGATCGAAACTCGCGTACAGCACCACCTCCCGGCGCGCCCGGGTGATCGCCACGTTGAGCCGGCGTTCGCCGCCGGGTTTGGACAGCGGCCCGAAGTTCAGCGGCACCACACCCTTGTCGTTGGCGCTGAATGCCACCGAAAACAAGATCGTGTCGCGCTCATCGCCCTGCACATTCTCCAGGTTCTTCACGAACAGCCCATCGGGTTCATCCAAGGCCTGCAACAGCCGGTCGTCTCCGGCATCGCGCAACAGGTTTTCGATCAGGTCGCGCTGCTGCAGGTTGAAGGTGACCACGCCCAGCGACGGCGCCGCATCGGGGGACGCGTCGAAGCGACGGCGGATGTCGGCGACGATCCGGTCGGCTTCGACGCGGTTGGTGCGCAGCGTCTTACCGCGGCCCGACCGCTCGAAGACCCCGTCGACTCGAATCAGCGACACACCGTGCCCGGCACCCACCGACGGTGCCGCCGCTAGCGGCGCCGGGAACGACGCCAGCCGCCCCTCGTAGTAGTGACGGTTGCTGAATGCGATCAGGGACTCATCCTGGCTGCGGTAGTGCCACGACAGCCACTGCCGCGGCACCCGCGCCTGCACGCACTCGGTAAGGATGGACTCCTCATCGAGCACCGCCTCGGGGTCATACTCCTCCTCGTCATCGATGCTTGCGCCCGCTTCGGCGAAGCTGGTCGGCGGCATCTGTTTGCTGTCACCGACAACGACGACCGACTTAGACCGACCCATCGCACCGATCGCATCGCAACCCGGATCTGCGACGCTTCGTCGAACACCACGATGTCGAACAGGCCGTGCTTGGCGGGGAAGAAGCGGGCCACCGAGTCCGGGCTCATCAGCGTGCACGGCAAGATCGACGTGATCAACTCCCCATAGTTCTCCATCAGCATGCGGATGCCCATGCCACCGCGACGACGGTCCAGCTGCCGCCGCAGCCCGCCGACCTGGCCGCTGTCGGCGGCGGCGTCAAAGCGGCGGGCTGCTAACAGCTGCGCCGGAATGGCGCGGGGCAGCTCCTCGCGGATGCCGCGGGTGCTCTCGGTAAACCGCTGGATGGTCTTAGCGTGCGCGGCGACGTCGAAGTCACCCAATGCGGTCGCGTCCAGACGCTCGCCGATGGATGCCGCGGCGATGCCCCGCTCGAACGCCAATTCAGCGTCCTCGGCGGGTATCCGACCAGTCAGAATGGCCCTGCGTGCTGCGCCCATGCCCACGCCGCGGAGCGGCTCGACATGCGTGACCAGATCCACCCAGCGTTCCAACGATGCGACGGTCTCCAACCTTCGCAGCCCGCGCGTCGCCCACCACCTGGCAAGGAAGGAGTCACCACCCCAAGACTGCTGTTCGACGGGTGAAACCCCCGCAGCCTCGGTCAGCGCCTGCCAGGCGGCAGCGAGCCGGCGCAGCGGTTCGGCCATCGCACCGACAGCGGTGTGGGCGTAGAACTCCCGCAGATCTGCCACGTGCGGATGCTGCGGTGCTGTCGCGAGGGTGGGAACGATCCAGGCCAGCCAATCCAGGCTTGCCCGGACCTGCGCACACGCATCCGGGAGCAGCGGATTCCACGGGTACCCGACGACGGCGACGGGAAGCCGGGCGAACCGGGCACCCAGGTCGGACACCGCTGCATGAGTTTGTGCCATCTCGCCGGTGAGCGACGACAAAGATTTCAGGTCAACAGTTTTCGGATCAACCGCGAGTACAGCGGCCAGCTGAGCCAACACCGCCCGGCGCCGCTTCTTGCGGCCAAAAAAGCCGGACTCGTCGGCAGCTCGTGCGGCTTCGTGAATCCACGGGAGATCGAGATCGACGGCTGCGGGGCCGGCAGTGGCCAACCACGCGGGCGGTGTCGCGCCCAGGCTGGCCACCGCTTGACTCAGCGCCTGTAGCTCGGTGGTCAAGCCGTCGGCGTGCAAGCGGTCGATCCCCTGGAGGTCATGGCGGGGCGCATCGGCAAGTCGAGCCCACGCTGCTATGTCCGCCGGACTTTCGGCCCGGCCAAGCCTGTCAAGCTCAAGACCTTGGCGTTGGGCGTTATCGAGCGCGTCATCGAAGGCAACTGCGGCGCTGTGGATCTTGGCGACGTCGAATCCGCCCTGCGGTGGGCTGTCGAGAAAGCTCCACGGATGGTGCGTACCCGGCCGCGCCAAGTCGGTTTTTGCCGGCAGCGCACGCAGCACATCGCCGATCTGCTCGAACGTCTCGGCGGCTCCGTTGGCGACGAGGTCGCGCGGCACATCCAGCGGGGGCACATCCTGATCGGCGGCCAGTTCCGTGGACCGAGCGGTGTAGGCCGACAGCCCGGCCGCGTTGGTCTCGTGCAGCCGCTGCGCGTAGCGGCGCAGGGTGTGGCGGCTGGCTTCGGTCGATTTTCTGTAGGTATGCAACCGATCAGTGTCGGCGCTGACCCGGAGATCCAGAGCCGCTTTAATTTGTGCCCGCACCGAGGCCGGGCGGGCGGACTTGTCGTGCAGGTTCAGCGATAACTCACCCAAGCCAACGGCCTCGAGTCGCTTCTTGACGACGTCGAGGGCGGCCCTCTTCTCGGCAACAAACAGCACCTTGCGCCCCGCGGTCATCGCATGCGCTAGCAGGTTGGTGATCGTCTGCGATTTCCCGGTTCCGGGTGGCCCTTCCAACACGAAGGTGCGGCCGGCGCCAGCTTCGGCCACCGCCTGCAACTGGGACGAATCCGCCGGCACCGGCATGGTAGCCCGCAATTCATCGAGGTCGACACCGGAAACCTCGGCGACCGGATCCGTGTAGGGCTCCAGCGGCGTCTCGATGAGGTGGGTGACCAGGCTGTTGTTCGCCAGCGTCCGCCAAGACTCGTCGAGGTCCTTCCACAGCGGGAATTTGGCGAACTGCAGCACCGACAGGTGCACCGTCTCCTCGACCCGGAAATGCAGGCCCACCTTGGCGATGGCGCGGCGCACCGCATCAAATGTGCCGGCCAGATCGATCCCCGAGGCGTCCTCGGCGGGATTGGCCAATTCCGGAATCTCCAAACCGAACGCCACCCGCAACTTCTCGACTAGGCAGTAGTTCGGTGTCGATGCCCCGGCTTCATCAAGGGTCAGTACGTAGCGCTCGCCCCGATTCTTCGTCGACAGCATCACCGGTACCAGCACGACCGGTGAGCGCAAGTCACGATCGTTGAAGCGCCAATTGAGCATCCCGAACGCGAGGTAGAGGTTGTTGGAGCCGGTCTCCTCCACGATGGTTTTGGCCTTGTAGGCCACGTACCGCAGCTTGGTCTTGTACGCCGCGGCAGTGATATCGATGTGGGCGCTGCGCTTCTCCGCGAGCAGCTGGATGCGTTCGTCTTCGGGAAGGTCGCGGGCGTACCGGGTGCCGCGTGCGGCGTCGATGCTCGGGATCTCGTCGGAGGCCAGCAGCGTGATGGGCGCCGACGCGTTGATGTCGTCCTCGAACCGCGCTAGCGCCGGGCCGGGAACCTCGAGCCGGAATCCGGCGCGTTCGGTGTAGTTGATCAGCCGGTTGCGCAGGCTGAGGTCCAGCAGCGCGTTCTTCCACTGGCCGACCCGGGGCGGCGCGGACTCGGCCAACTTGCTCGGGGCGGCTCCTTCGCGAGTGACATACGGGGCGATCACCGGGCCGGCGGGCGGCCGGTACTCCGTGACAACCACGTTGCCGTCGGCGTCGACGGCGCGGCTAGGTAGCGGGAAGATCCGCGCCCGACGGGCGCTCCGGATATCGGTGACGCCCAGGATCTCGGAGAGATCGCCGACTAGGTGCCTGGCACGCGGCGCCGCGAGCGCATCGGCGAAATCCGCCGCCTGCGCGCCACCGGTGAGCATCGTCGTCTCCACCAACCGGACGTGGTCCAGGTCGACGAGGTTGACGATGTCAACCACCTCGGTGGTCGCCACCGCCGCCAACGCCGTGTCGTCTCGCCAGTAGCCGAGGAAGGCATGCCCTTTCAGCACCCAGATCGTGGAATTGACGCCGGCCTGCTCCAGCACGGCCGCCATCGTCAGCGTCGTATCCAGGCAGGTCCCGAGCCGCCCGTCGAGCACCTCGGCGGGGGTGCGGACCTTCTGCCCGTCCAGGCCCCAACTCGCCGGTGGTTCGGCGTAGCGGATGTCGCTGGCCCGCATGGCGTCATACACCGCCTGCACAATGGCGTCGACCCGTTCTGGACTGTCGCTTTGATAGCCGTCGATCGCGGAGCGACCGGTCAGGGCCTGCAGCCGGTCGGAGACTTTGGGCAGCAGTGCAGTGACCGCGGCCGAGTTGGGCTGCACGTGGGCGGCCAGCATCTCCAGCGCCAGCTGGAGCGGGTTGGCCTTCCACTGGTTGGCGGCCAGAACGGTGACATCGGCGGTCGCTTTGGCTAGCGGCGCGCCGTGGGTGTCGCGTAGGACGGCGCGGATGGTTCCCGGTCGCTGCTCACCGACGGCCAGCATGGCGGCCGGGTCGAGCACCAGGTCGACATCTCGCAGGATCGTCGGTTTGTGGGCGACAAGGTCAAGATGCACCTCGCGCGGTCCGCCGTGGGAGCCGTCGGCGCTGACAACGTCGAGTTCGAGGACCGCGCCACGCAGTTCCTCACCCGCGTTGTCGACCGTGACGTGGTCAATGACCGGTATCTGGCAGTGCGCCATCGGGTAGCTGAGGTCGGCGACCGCGTGGATCTGGATGCGCGGCGTCGCGGCAGTTTCTGGGGCCCCGTCGCGTCGTGAAGGTTCCTGGGAGCGGGCGAACTGTCCCCCCGGTCCCGATTCCGGCTGCGCCGCCTGGCTCGGGGCCACCGTCGCTTTCAGATCGGCGATATCGGTGGCCTGCTTGTCGGCGCCGATAGCGACTAGGAGCAACTCGGCGGAGTCGAGGGCCCGGTATGCCTGGCTAGCGGTGAACGGTTCGTTGTGGGCCCAGCGATTGCGGACGTCACGCAGCTCGCTGGCGTAGTTCTGCCCCTGCCGGGGCAGATCACGGTTGAACGGGTAGCCGAGTTCACCGAAGCGTTCGGTCATCGCGCGCAGCATCAACGACAGATCGCGGCTGCGGTAGAGGCCGACCCGACGACCGGCAGCCATGTCCTTGCGGCGCAGCAGTTCGGGCCACTCGATGCCCGTCGGCAACGCGTCGGCGAGGACCCTCTCGACAAACGGGCCCAATCCGTCAATGAGGATTCCTAGGGCTTCGCCCACCGTTGCGTGATGGTTGGTCTCGGTCACCGCGTACTCCTTACAGCTGCGCACCAGCGGCGTTGCTGGTACCGCTGCGCAGCAGCCTAGACTTCGGCGCCGACAAATTGGGCAGCGGCGGCGTGAAGCGACAGGTGACAATCGTCAGTCATGTCTCGGGGCACCCGGTTTGCTACATGCGGCCCTACCGCTAAGGCGGCAACGCGATTGAGGCCGCTGCTGCGAGCCTGACGGCTGCGACAACCTTGCCTCTTGAACCGCCGGTGGGCCGCTCACCGTTCTGCTACCGTTCCCGTTCAGACGGCTCGTTCAGCAGCGAGTGGGCATAGCGCGCAACGGATTCGGGGCAGCGCGCCCTGCCACTTTCGGCATTGAATTCGGCCGCAGGCGTCCGGTTGTGCGCCCTATTTGCATCGGTGAAGAGGGCTCGGACTTAGAGGTGAGTGATGGGGTTTTACGTCCGCAAGAGCATTAAGGCAGGACCATTCCGGTTTAACCTCAGCAAATCTGGGCTGGGGGTGAGTGCTGGTGTACGGGGATTCCGACTCAGCACCGGACCACGGGGTAACTACGTGCACATGGGCCGACATGGCGTCTATTACCGCGCCTCGCTAAATGGCGGCAAATCCTCGTCACGTGAGACCCGGCCGGCGGCTGTGCCGCCTTCGAGTCTTCCGCGGTTCGATCCTCATGACGTTGTAATGGAAGACGTCACCGGTGCGACGGCAATGGCACTCGAACCGACTAGACGTGGAGACATGGTTGACCAGCTGAACTCTGCAGCGTCGCGGTTCGCCTGGTGGATACCGACCGCTGTCGTCGGAGGGCTGCTGGGTCTGATCACAATTCCGTTCGGCCTCATCATCTGGCTCGTAGTCATCCCGCTATGCACATGGCTATACCTCAACGATCAGGCGCGTCGCACTGTTGTTGTGTTTTACGAAGTACATGACACTGCCCACGGTTGGTTTGACACTCTTGTCACCCAGTGGGCATGGCTCACCGAGTCGCAGAAGCTTTGGCGCGTCACACAGGCGGGTGACATAATCGGCGTTCAACAATTCAAGCGAAACGCTGGAGCATCCACGCTCATAAGCTCGGTAAGCGCTGCCGCCGACTTCTCTGGCCCCAAGCAACTGAAAACGAATATTGAAATTCCATCGATTTCTGCGGGGCAGTCGGCCCTGCATTTCTTACCGGACCGGCTCCTCGTCCGTGATGGCAAGCGGTTTAGCGACGTCGGCTACTCCGATTTGCGGGTCGCGTACCAACCGACACGATTTATCGAAAGTTCGACGCCGCCTAGCGATGCGTCCAGGTGGACACTACATGGCGATACGTGAACATCAACGGGACACCTGACCGCCGATTCAACGACAACCAGCAACTTCCAGTGATGCTCTACGGGCGACTAATCCTAACCACTGTGCACGGCCTTCATTGGATCGTGCAGATCTCACGAGAACAGGCAGCACAACCACTCGCAAAGGCAGTCTCGTCGGCACCCGCCATCGAGGCCGCATAGGGGTGAAGAAGCGTGTGGGCGAACGCTGCCAAGACGTGAACGACCTTCGCCAGGACATGACGGGTGGACGAGCGGTTCGCGCACATCGACGAAAAGTTCGCGGCGGTCGACAGCGGTTTCGTCGAGATGCGGGCGAAATTCGACATGACCGGCCGCGGGCCAGCAACACATCGCGGAGCTGATTCAACGCGTCATCGACGCGCAGCACGGCAATAACTCTGCCTGACCGGTCGGTGTCGCCACGCCGCCCAGGTCGCCGGTGCGAGGTGGGCGGGCCGCCCGGTGCGCAGTTCGACCATGATGGCCGGGTGACTGCGCTCGCCGACGCCGTTCTCCCCCTCATCAGGACCCGGGCCGATGTCTGGCGGTGGAACGTCGCCAACGCGCACGGGGCCCGGATGCACGAGGCCGTGGCGATCCTGCAGCAAGCCGCCCAGGACGACGACCCCGCCGAGGTGTTCGCGGTAACCCAACGGGCGATCGCCTCGGCACTGAAGGTGATTATGCGGGCCGACGACTCCAGCGGGATCATCGGCGACGCCTGCCGCGACCTTCTGGACCTGCACCCGATCCTGGCGGCCCGGGCCCGCCCGGCCGCCAGCAAGCTCGTGGACTGGATGGTGAAGTTCCAGTTCGACAACGAGTGTGACTACTTCACCATCGACCCCCGTCGCCTACGCGCCGGCGCTGGGCGCCGCCGGCATGGCCGCCTACCGCGCCAGGCTCGACGAACGCGCTGCGACTCTCGGCCCGCGACCGCCCGAGGATCAACCATTCTCATCGCCACACGCCGGTGCCTGGTTCACCCTGGATTGGAACGCCCAGCGTCTGGCCGTTTGGGACCGGGACGTCGACGCCATCATTCGCACCCATGCCCGAGGCCGGCGCGTCGCCGCGCGGCTGCAGGACACCGCTGCAGCGCTCATGGAAATCGGGGAGATCGACGCCGCGATCGACTGGGCCAAGCAGGCCACCGATTTCGACGACGGCCATCAGGCTCGCCGGGCCGCCGACTACTGGTGCGACCTGCTGGCCGAGCATCGGCCCGACGACCTGCTGGCGGCGCGGGTCGAGGTGTTCCGCCGCTGGCCGTCGTCGACCACCGCGGGCCGGCTGTACCGCGACGCCCGCGCCGCCTGGCTCGACTACCGGGATGAGGTGCTCGGGCGCCTCGCGTCGCAGCCGCGCGACGCGGTGTCATTCGCGCAACTGTCGCTCGAAGACGTTCCGTTCGCTTGGCGGCTGGCGCACAACCTCGGCCTCGATGACGACCGCACCTGGAGCGACCTCGCCAAGGCCTACGAGAAGCTCGAGCCGCTGGCTGTTCTGCCCGTCTACACCCGTCTCGTCGAGCGGGAGCTGGAAGCTGCGGACGCGCGCAACTACCGCAGCGCCGCGCGGCGACTCAAGAAGATGCGCAAGCTGGCCGCGGGGTCAAGCGAGTCCGCGGACGTCGACGCGTTCATCGCCGACCTGCGCGACAGATATCGTCGTCGCCCGCGGCTGCAACTGGAGCTCGATCGGGCCGGGCTGCCCTGACGTTGTCGTCCCACCGGAGGCGCCCGCCTCCTGATCGCCACGGGTTTCGGCCGTGCGGCGGGCCACACGTCCATCCGGCCCGCGATGGCCCGGCCCAGCGGGTCAGGAACCGAATAGAACCAGTTGCTGTGCTTACGCCGAAGTGCGCTCGTCCAAGAGGCGCGCGTAGCCCTTGCGACGGAGGCTGTGCTCCATGCCCGGGCTCGGTGTGTGAGTCTTCAGCCATTCCCGCATGCCAGCCAACTGAGCAGGCTTCGAGGCGTCGGTCAGCTTCAGTGCACGAAGCAGTGCTGCTACCGAGCTTGGTTGCGCCGCGCCGCGAGGCTGCAGCGGGATGTCATCGTCCCACTTCCCCATCGCGAACCTCCACCTCGACTATGGGAACACTATAGGCTCTCGCCACTCCGACGATACGCATGACGATCCCTGGCGGAAAGAGCAATTCTTGCTGGTAGGCGTCGCTTTGAAGTCCCAACGGAGGAACCCAGAGCGCTGGTGTGCCCGACTGAGCATGGATTTTGTACACGGCGGGGCGGAGCCCAGGGGTGGTGAACTCCGTCTCGGCGACGTTCCTATCGAGCGACGTGGCGAAGAACATCGGAATGTCGCGGTCGAGGTCGATTAGACTTTCGAGTCTGTCGTTCGGTACACCGAGCGCCGCGTCGATATTCCGGATGCCGCGCCAAACTTGCACCTCTTCGGGCAATTCCGCCATGAGATCCTGCAAGTCGTCCATGACGTCATATGCCCGAGCGGAAGCCGTCTGATTTTGGGCGGCTCGCTGAACTTCGCGGTAGAAGCGCTCATCCTTGCCCTGCCAATCCCTGACCGAGAGCCTTTGCGTTGGCGTCGCATCGTTCGCCTGCTTCGCAAATAGCGTGTTCAGACGTTCGGCAGGGCTTTCCTCATGTCCGCTGATGGGCATATTGTGCCGACGGACCTGAGCGCAGTCACTTCACGGCCGCGTCGCCACGACGTTCGCTCACAACCCTGGCGAGCCGCCTGAGCATCGCGCGAGCCGCCGACGTAGGCGTCACGTACCGCAAAACGTCCGGTATGCACCGAAGTCTGATGGCGCCGGCGCGGCGTAGGACTCCAGGCCGACGCGCTCCCGATATGGCTCACCAATCACGTCCAGCAACCGCTGCACCGACGCGAGATCGCCACCCGTCGCGGCCGTCAACGCCTGCTCCACCAGGTGATTGCGCGGGATGTAGACCGGGTTCACCCGATCCATCGCGTCCGGATCTGGCCCCAGCGCCTGCCAGCGCCCCAGCCATTCGTCGAACTCGGCGGGAGCGGCGAACATCGCTCGCGCAGAAGCACTGTCGTCTCGCCCAGCCGCGCTCAATGCCCTAAAGAACGAGGTAAAGTCCACGGCGTTCTCCCGCAGCAACACCAACGCGTCATCAACGACGCTGGTCGCGGCTCCGCCCTCGGACAATCCGAACTTGGCCGCCATCCCGGCCGACCAAAAAGCTTGATAGCGCGGCAGGAATCCCTCGAGGGCGTCCGTCGCCAGCGTCACCGCCTGCGCCTGGTCGTCGGCGAACAGCGGCAGCAGCGCCTCGGCGAAGCGGGCCAGGTTCCACTGCGCGATCCGCGGCTGGTTGCCGTAGGCGTAGCGCCCGGCGTAGTCGATCGAGCTGAACACGGTGGCCGGGTCGTAGGCCTCCATAAACGCGCACGGCCCGTAGTCGATGGTCTCCCCGGAGATCGTCATGTTGTCGGTGTTCATCACCCCGTGCACAAACCCGATCAGCATCCAGCGGGCCACCAACGACGCCTGGGCGTCGACGACCGCTTCGAACAGGGCGACGTAGCGGTTGTCGCCTTGGGCGGCCTGCGGGTAGTGGCGGGTGACCGCGTGGTCGGCCAGCCGGCGCAACAGCCCGAGATCGCCGGCGGCGCGAGCTTGTTGGGCGGCGAGCTGGAAGCTGCCGACCCGCAGGTGGCTGGCGGCGGCGCGGGCCAGCACCGCCGCGCCGATCGGCATACCCGAGATTCCCCGCACCCTCGGCGACCGCGTCGCGTTCTCGCTGACCACGGGATACGCGGGCGACGTCGTGCCGGCTGGTCCCGGCTTTGTCATGTACAACGACGGCGCATTGGTCGGCTACGACGGAACCAGCGGGCAACCACGGTGGCGCTTCCCGCTCCAACTGCTGCCCAACGGGTGCGGCGTTGACGACACCCGCTCCACCGGCACCGCGCCGGGCGCTGTGGTAGTGGTGCAATGCCTCCGCCGGGTGGATTGGCTGCACGGAGACAGCAAGGATCCCCTGTTGGTCGGCCTGGATGCCATGACCGGGCAGGTGCTGTGGGCCAACGATCAGCACTGGTTCATGCAGGGCCGCGCGGTGCTGAGCCCCGCGGGGGTGCCGGTGCTGCGCGGCGACGACCTCGCCATGCTGGACACCCGCACCGGTCTGCCCCGGTGGGTGCGACCGCTATCCGAGGATGCGCGGTGCACCCGCGATCAACAGGTCGGGTCCGTCGAGCGCGGCGTCGTCTACGTCGCCAGCTGCGGTGACACCGCGGCCGTGCATGTGCTCGACGGTCAAACCGGCGACGACCGGACCATCCAACTGCCGCCGCCGACCGACGGCACACCAACGGATGACCTCAGTTACGAGCTGGCCGCCACCGACGCCGACGTCGTCGCCTTCTTGGTGCAGGGCTACCGCACCGATTATCGGGCGTTGTTAGCGGTCCGTACCGGCTCGGGCGACATCGCGACGGTGCGGCATCCCGGGTATCCCGTTGATGTTGCCTCGTTCCGCAGTGGCCAGTATCCGGGTCCGGTGCTGCAGCTCGATGACGGAGTCAAACCGGAGGATTTCACCAACCTCTATCTGATGGCCCGCAACCTCACGATCCACGCCCGGGGCGTGCGCATCTACCAGGCAGCGGACGTATCGACACGTCAACGCTGGGCGGTCGTCGGGGATCACATTGTCACCGCGGCGGCGATGGGAAACCGGGACCAGAACTACGCACATCTGCTGGTCACCGTCTCGGCCGACGGCACGACCAGCCAGCGGCCGTCGCCGTGCGGTCGCGACACCGGAGGCATCGTGGCGGCGCCGGGCTCGGTGCTCGTGCTCTGTGTGCGCGGCAAGAATGACGGCTATGACGTGCTCGGGCTTCGCTGACGGCGGTGGCTACCGGATTCCGGCCAGCGCTTCGCCGCAGCCGACGAGCAGCGCGCCCGGGATGGCGGTGACCGCCGGAAAGCCGCTGACCGGATTCGGGCACGGGTAGCCAAAGGTGCGCGTCGCTCCCTTCGCGTCGATAACCCGCAGCGGCGGCGACGCCGGTGCCTCGCCCTGATCGGACAGGAAGGTCGCCCAGTCCGATCCGACTCGACTCCAATACCTATCTCGGTGCGAAGCCCCGGAATCGGGCGAGAACAGGCCGGTCGGGATGACCGCACCGGACTGCAGATCCAGGATCGATTCGGCGTGGTCGGCCGCCGTCAGCCGCAGCGACTGCGCGTCGATGAACCCAGCCGCATCGCCGTCCGGCACCGTCCGCACCACTTTTCCCGACGCGATATCGACGACGAGATTGCTGTGGCGGCGCGCCGGCCCATACCTGCTGACCGCGACCAGGGCCAGATTGCCGCGGGCATCGTCGAGTTCGATCCTGCCCCGGTCGGGCCCCAGCTCGGCGGGCTCCACCCCCAACGCGGAAGCCCGGATGGCGCCGCGGGTTTCACCGGATTCCGGATCCAGCACGGTGGCCACCACGTCGGGTTCGTCGTCGCAGCTGGACACCAGCACGGCGGTGTCGGTGAGCTGTGCCTTCGGGTCACACCGGTAACGAAAATCCTTGGTCCACAGCACCGCACCGGTTTTGGGCGACAGCGCGGTCCATCGTGTGGCGCGCCGGGCACCCTGGCCGGCCGGGTCCGGCACTTCGCGGGTGGTCAGCACCACACGCGCGGAGCTACCGCGCGAGGGGTCGTACATCGATTCGTCACTTCTGGCCCACAGCGGTGTTCCGGTGGTCGCGTCGATACCGATGAGGACGTCCGTGGCGTTATTGGCCCGCACGACCACCACGCTGTCGGGTCCGACGCCGGTCGCGGCTAGCGAGTCCGCGGAAATGCTGCCGGTGAAGCTGAACGACCAGCGAGGTTTACCGCTCGCGCCGTCGTAGCCTTCGATGCGATCGGGTTGGGAGCGGGTGTCCGCCTTGA
This sequence comes from Mycobacterium talmoniae, assembly GCA_002967005.1. Taxonomy (GTDB): domain Bacteria; phylum Actinomycetota; class Actinomycetes; order Mycobacteriales; family Mycobacteriaceae; genus Mycobacterium; species Mycobacterium talmoniae. Next base: position 8,223 of record PPEA01000584.1, on the reverse strand, counting down.
TCACTCGGACGAACCCGGCGCCCGCGGGGACGAATCTGTCGCTGGTACCCACGTGCATCTGGTAGGCCGCCCTGCCGGTCGGTGTCGGCGTCGGCGGCGCATCGATGCGGCCCGCGGTGCGGCTCACAATCAGGGAGCCGGTGTCCGCGGCGGCCACGCTCACCGCGACAACCACCACCACCGCGGCACCAACCGCGCCGGCGAACAGTCGGCTGGTCCACAACGGTGATATGTCCTTCGGGGAGCGGCTGCCGTCCCAGAGATAGCCGAACACGCTGACGATCGCGAGCGCCATCACGGCCAGACACGCACACCACCACGCCGCGCGCGCCACCGCGGCGACGTGGACAGGCCCCAGCCCCTGCTGGGCGGCGGCCGCGCCGCGAAAAACTTCGGCCGTGCGGCCGCGATACAGCACCACCACGCCGCCGATGGCCAGCACCATCAGCGCCGACCAGGTGAATGCGAGAAACCGTGCCCGCCGACCGGTGGACCGCCGGTACACCCGGCCCACCCCGAGATATCCAGCGGAGAGGAGCGCGCTCACCGCCACCACGAGCGTGGTGCGCCACAGCATTGCGGTGATATCGCCGCGGTCCGCCTGGAATGGCTGCCACGGCGTGTGGTGCAGCCACCCGTAACCCAGGCACAGCGCCGCGGTCAGCAGCAGACCGAACCACAGTCCGAGCGGGATCGCGAACTGCGGGGACAGCTGCGGTTCGGCGCCTGCGAGGGCCCCCGCACCCCCCGCGGCGGTGTCGGCGGGCTGCGGTCCGTCAGCGGTCACCCGCCGAGACTAGCCAACGCTCAACCCGGCTCAGGGCAGGTCGAGCAACTCCTCGTAGAACCCGCCGAAGCCGAGCACCGGGTCGACCAGATGCACCTCAAGGATCCAGTGACAGGTCAGCCCGGAGCGGTCCCGGCGGCGCATCGGCCGCTCGGATCCCGGCGTGATGTACCACTGCGCGCCGTCCCCGGCAATCTTCTTGTGCGGGAACTGCCCGACCAGATGGCCGGCGATCGGGCTACCCCACTCGTAGCCTTCGGCCCGGGCCAACCCGACCATGTGGTCAAACAGGTCGGCGCCAGTGATCTCGGGGTGGCTGGTGAAGTGGTCGCGGCCGGCCCGCCAGACCCGCGGCAGCGCATCGCGGACCGCCAACTTGTCGGGGTCGTCGCCCAGCACGAAGGTGCGGCCGAAGTCGGCTTCCCACGCCTCGAAGATCGGGCCGAAGTCGCAGAACACGATGTCGTCGGCGGCGATCACCCGATCCGGCGGATTCTCCGGGAACGGCTGCAGCGTGTTCTCCCCCGCCCGCACCACCCGCTTATGCCAATGCCCGGACAGCCCGAACATTTCGGTGGCCAGGTCGTGGATCTCGTCGGACAGTTGCCGTTCGCCGATACCGGCGCGGATCAGGCCGCGCCGCTCGATCTCGTCGAACAGCCGCGCCGCCTTCGCCTGGGCGTCGAGCAGCCGTCGTACCCGGACCCCTTCGTCGGCGACCAGCTGCTGCACGTCACCGATGCTACGGCCGCGCGGCGCGCAGCCCATCGACGACGATGTCGGTGACCCGCGCAGCCCGGCTGTCGTCGTAGCCCTGCATGGCCTGGCACCCGACCATGAGCGCCTTGACGTGGTTCACGTCGATGTCTGCGCGCACGGTGCCCGCGTCCTGCGCGGTCGCCAGCAGCTCCGCGAGCAGCCCGAAAAACGCGTCTTCGGCGTGTGGCGCGATGGAATCGACGTCGATCCCGGAGCCAGCCAGGGCCTCGACCAGACCGCGGTCAGCGGCTCCCCACTCCAGCGCCGAGGAACGCAGGAACGTGAACAGGGCCTCCCCGGGCGCCGGCTCGTTCAACAGGGCGCGGCCCTCGGCGACGATCTGCTGCAGCCGGTTTTCGACGACCGCCCGGAACAGGTCCTCCTTGGTCGGGAAGTGTCGGTAGACGGTGCCCGCGCCGACGCCGGCGCGGCGGGCGATCTCGTCGATCGGCACCGACAGCCCCTCGGCGGCGAAGGTCTCGTAAGCGGTCTCCAGCACGCGGGCACGGTTACGCGCCGCGTCGGCCCGCAACGGCCGGGCGGGTTCAGCCATCTCACACCACCTACCGGTTGACAAAACGGGGCGATCGTTCCGTATAGTTCGGGAATCAACCGGAGCGCTCGCCCCGTTTACGCATCATCTTAGTTGGGAGCTCTTTTGGCCAAGTGGACCACAATCGACATTCCTGACCAGAGCGGCCGGGTTGCCGTCATCACCGGGGCCAACACCGGACTCGGCTATGAAACCGCCGCCGCACTCGCCGCCAGGGGCGCGTACGTCGTGTTGGCGGTGCGCGACCTCGATAAGGGCAAGGACGCCGCTGAACTGATCGCCAAGCGCAATCCCGGCGCCGAACTAAGTTTGCAGGAACTCGACTTGACGTCGCTGGAGTCGATTCGCGCCGCCGCCGACCAACTGCGGTCCGATCACGACCGCATCGACCTGCTGATCAACAACGCCGGGGTGATGTGGACGCCGAAGTCCACCACCGCCGACGGCTTCGAGCTGCAGTTCGGCACCAACCACCTCGGTCACTTCGCCTTCACCGGCCTGCTGCTGGACCGGCTGCTGCCGGTCGCGGGCTCCCGGGTGGTGACGGTCAGCAGCATCGGCCACCGCATCCGCGCCGACATTCACTTCGATGACCTGCAGTGGCAGCGTCGCTACAGCCGGGTCGGGGCCTACGGACAATCCAAGCTCGCCAACCTGTTGTTCACCTACGAGCTGCAGCGCCGGCTGGCCGCCCGCGGCACCACGATCGCCACGGCCGCCCACCCGGGCGGCTCACGGACCGAGCTGACCCGCAACCTGCCGGCGCGGCTGGCGCCCGCGTTCGACCTGTTCGAATCGCGGATCGCCCAGGACGCGGCCACCGGCGCGCTGCCGACGTTGCGCGCCGCCACCGATCCTGGGGTGCGCGGCGGCCAATATTTCGGGCCGGACGCTTCGCCGAAATGCGGGGCTTCCCCAAGGTCGTGGCATCCAGCCGCAGATCGCACGACGCGGAGCGGCAGCGCCGGTTGTGGGCGGTTTCCGAGGAGCTCACCGGGGTGGTGTATCCCGTCGCCTGATCCGGCAGACTGAGGCGATGTCGCTCGTCGTCACGGGCGGCATCCACGGCTTCCGCAACGAGGCCGACGAGCCCGCGTCGGTGCTGATGCTGTTTGCTCCGGGTGCGCCGCGGGAGGCGTACTTCGAGGGTTTCGGGGCGCTGGCCGACCTCACCGACGAGGAACGGCGGGACTGGTTCATCGCCCACGACAACTTCTTCGTGAGCTAGTTCCGACCCCGTTTCCTGCAGAGATGCGGATGCGGATGGCCTTGCCTTAGACTGCATCTCGATTAGGGAGGAGTCTCGGGTGCGGGCAGGTGAGGCGCCCAGCACCCGAGCGTTGCGGGGCTGGCAACGGAAAGCGCTGGTGCGCTATCTGACCAGCAAACCCCGCGATTTTCTGCTGGTCGCGACCCCGGGTGCGGGTAAGACGACGTTTGCGCTGCGCATCGCGGCCGAACTGCTCAACGACCGCACCGTGGACGCCATCACCGTGGTGGTGCCCACCGAGCACCTCAAGGTGCAGTGGGCGCTGGCCGCCGCCGGCATGGGCATCGCCCTGGATCCGCGATTTTCCAACTCCAGCGCGCAAACCTCGGCGGAGTATCACGGCGTCGTCGTCACCTACGCGCAGGTGGCCAGCCACCCCACCCGGCACCGGGTGCGCACCGAGGGCCGGCGCACGCTGGTGATCTTCGACGAGATCCACCACGGCGGCGACGCGAAAAGCTGGGGCGAGGCGATCCGCGAGGCGTACGGCGACGCGACCCGTCGACTCGCGCTGACCGGCACCCCGTTCCGCAGTGACGACAGCCCGATCCCGTTCGTCAACTACGAGCCGGACGAGAACGGGCTGCTGCGTTCGAAGGCCGACCACACCTACGGGTACACCGAGGCGCTTGCCGACGGGGTGGTCCGCCCGGTGGTGTTTTTGGCCTACTCCGGGGAGGCACGCTGGCGGGACAGCGCCGGGGAGGAACACGCCGCCCGGCTCGGCGAGCCGTTGACCGCCGAACAGACCGCCCGCGCCTGGCGCACCGCGCTGAACCCGGCCGGCGAATGGATGCCGGCGGTGATCGCCGCCGCCGACACCCGGTTGCGGCAGAAGCGCCAACATGTGCCCGACGCCGGCGGCATGGTCATCGCCTCCGACCAGACCGCCGCCCGGGCCTACGGCAAGTTGCTCACCACCATCACCGGCGAGGAGCCGACGGTGGTGCTGTCCGACGACCCCGGCTCCTCGGATCGCATCAGCCAGTTCTCCGCGGGCACCAGTCGCTGGCTGGTGGCGGTGCGGATGGTGTCCGAGGGGGTCGACGTGCCCCGGCTGGCGGTGGGGGTGTACGCCACCAGCGCGTCCACGCCGCTGTTTTTCGCCCAGGCCATCGGCCGGTTCGTCCGGTCCCGCCGGCCCGGCGAGACGGCCAGCATCTTCTTGCCGTCGGTGCCCAACCTGCTGCTGCTGGCCAGTGAGATGGAGGCGCAGCGCAACCACGTGCTCGGCAAGCCGCACCGGGAGTCCGACGGCGACGAGGAGGAGTACGTCGAGCGGCGCAAATCCGAGCCCGGCGAACTCGACAACGGCTTCGAGTCCCTGGGCGCCGACGCCGAGCTGGATCAGGTGATCTTCGACGGGTCGTCGTTCGGCACCGCCACCCCCGCGGGCAGCGACGAAGAAGCCGACTATCTGGGCATCCCGGGCCTGCTGGACGCCGACCAGATGCGGGATCTGTTGCGGCGCAGGCAAGAAGAGCAGCTGTCCGCCCGCACCGCGGCGGCCGCCGACGGCACCGTGGCCGAACCGGTGACCCGGCACGGCCAATTGCGGGAGCTGCGCCGCGAGCTCAACGCCCTGGTGTCGGCGGCGCACCACCGGACCGGCAAGCCGCACGGCTGGATTCACAACGAACTGCGCCGGATCTGCGGCGGCCCACCGGTGGCCGCGGCCACCAGTGAGCAGCTGCAGGCCCGCATCGAGGCCATCCGGCAGCTGTAAAATTCGCGCCGCCGCGGCCCACAGAGGCGGCTATCGTGAGACCACGAGTTTTCCGACGGGGGGAAAGCCAGTGGTCGCGACCGACAGTTCTGTTCTCGAGTCCGCGGGCGGCGCCGCCGATCCGCCGCCGCAGCGGTGGAACCTGGCGACCCGCATCGGCTTCCGGTTCGGCTTCTGTTACTTCGGCTTGTTCGGCCTGGCCTGCGTGCTCGGGCTGATTCCGATCCTGCTGGCCGGGCTCGGCATCCACCTGCGATGGGCGTCGGTCTCGGCGCTGGTCGGCGTGTTGCGGGCACCGAGCGAGTGGATGGCCGCGGTTGTGGGTCTGCGCATCGACAGCATGCAGCTGGGCAGTGACAGCGCCTTCCAGTGGACGGCCCTGTTTGCGATGGTGCTGCTGGCTGGGCTCGCCACGCTGGTGTGGTCGGTGCTGGACCGGCGCCGCGGCGCCTATCCCCGGCTGAGCGCGTGGTTCGCCCTGTATCTGCGCTTCGTGCTGGCCACCGCGATGTTCTATTTCGGGATGGCCAAGGTCATTCCGACGCAGATGCCGTTCGTGCTGAACCGCCTGGTCGAGCCCTACGGCAACTTCAGCCCGGAGGGCGTGCTGTGGTCGCAGGTCAGTGTGTCCCAACCGTACGAAATCGCGTTGGGCGCAGCCGAATTACTCGGCGGGCTATTGCTGGTCGTGCCGCGGACCGCCGCGGCGGGGGCGCTGCTGTGCGCCATCGACATGACGCAGGTCTTCCTGCTCAACATGACCTACGACATCCGGCTCAAATCGGTGTCGTCGATGCTGCTGCTGGTGAGCTTGTTCCTGCTGGCACCGCACCTGCGCCGGCTGCTGACCGTGCTGTGCTCCGACCGGGCGGTGCCCGCCGCGCGGACCGGGCCGTCGTTCACCACCCGGCGCGCCGTGGCGGTACAGCTTCTCGTCGGCGTCGCCCTCCTCGGGATGACCGCCGCCCAGAACTGGCACCAGTGGCGTCGGCCGATCCCGGAACTGTACGGCATCTACCGGGTGGACGGCTTCTCCGCCGAAGGCTATCGGCGCGACCCGCTGCTGACCGACGAATTACGCTGGCATCGCGTCGTTTTCGACCGACCCTTCCACGTCAGCGACCCGGTGGTGCTGACCATTCAGCATATGGATGCGTCGTTCGAGGAATACGGCGGCACCATCGACCCCCGCCGCCACTTCATCGACCTGGAACACCGGATCGAGCTCGGCACGTTCAAGGAAACGCCGGTGCGGGTGCGACTGACCTACTGGTGGCCGGGCCCGAACCGCCTGGTGATCGACGCCGACGACTACGCCGGACACCGGATCCATGCCTGGTGCACCAAATTGGATGCCGACTCGTTTCCGCTGGTCGAGCGGGGCTTCAGCTGGGTGCAGGAACAGCCCTACAACCGGTAGCCGCTCTCCCCGCGAGTGCAGTCCCCGCGGCTCTCCGCGCGTCTTCGCAGCGGGTGTTCACCCTCGGCGCGTCCGACGGCGTTGTGCTTAACTGCGGTTCATGAGTTCTCGGTGTCGACCGGTGGTGCTGTGGTTCGCGGCGTTGGTCAGTGTGCTCGCGCTAGCGGGCTGCGGCGGCGCCCACCACGATGGCGCCGCCAGCAGCAGCGCTGCGCCTGAGCCGTCCACGACCACCACCCCCGAAGGACCGCAGGCGGGGTCGGGTGCGTTGCCAGAGGGCTTTCCCGCCGACGTCCCGGTGGTCAAGGGCAACATCGCCGGTAAATACGTCGATATTCCCGGATCGAGCGGCGGCAAGGTTTGGAACCTGACCGTGACCGGTATCGACCCCGCCGCCTACGACGAAGCCGATCGGCTGCTAGCCGAGGGCGGGTTCACCCGCGCCGAGCCGGGCGAGTCCGAACCGTCGTGGTCACGTCATCCCTGCGATCGCGAATCGCAGTTCACCAAGGACACCGCCGACGGCGGCTCCTACGTCGTGCATCTGTGCGGGCGGCAACCCGAGCCCGGATATCAGCTCGAATACGACGTCAACGTCTACCCCAAGGTTGACTGGCAGCTGCCGTCGCTCCCCCAGGTTCCGGCGGGCCCGCAGGTTCCGGCGGGCCCGCAACCACCCCGCTGAGGACATATCGCGGCAAGATTGGCGGGCTGCGGGCGGGTCGCCGTGTGTTTAGCTGTAGCGGTGACTTCTCGACGGCGCGTGCTGCTGGTTCACTCGATCGGGACCGTGGTGTGCGTGTTCGCATTGGCGGGATGCGGTGGCGGAACTCACCACGGCGCTGCCACCAGCCACTCCACTTCGTCCTCGACGACGGTTGCGCCGGATCGAGCCAGCGCCGATGCGCTGCCGAAAGGCTTTCCGTCCGATGTGCCGGTAGTCAAGGGCACCATCCAGGGCAAATATGACGATGTGGTCGGAGACGGGAGAAGCCCGTTTTGGTACCTAACCGTCACCGGGGTCGACGCCAGCTCCTACGACAAAGCGGAACAGCTGCTGCTCAACGCAGGGTTCAGCCGTGATCAGGGCCGCGATGACCACGACTTGCAAAGCTGCGGCCGCCACTCGGAATTCACCAAGCTAGCCGCCGAGTACTACGACATTACGTTGTGCGGCAACGACACCGGGTCCGGATACCAGCTGAAATACAACGTCTTCCTCATCCACGACGCTGGGCCCACACCGGTGCCGCCCCCGACGCTCCCGCCGTTCGAGCCGACTCCTCCGTTCCCTAACTGAGGACATATCGCGGCAAGATTGGCGGGCTGGGTAGCCGACTATGCGTCGAGATTGCGCTGAGGGCTGCGATTTCGCGGGCGAAATCCACGACCCTGGACGCAATCTCACGGGGAAGAGTGTCAGCACCGACAGCGGCTACTGCACCGCCCAGCGGCTGTCGGCCACCCACGGCGAGGCCTGCGCCGTCACCGCCCAGGCCTGCGCGGCCGGGATGTCCACCACCTGGTAGGCCTTGACCCCCGCGGCGGTGGCGGCCACCAACGTCGCCACCCCGGCGCGGCGCTGAAACCAGCTCTGGCGCACCGTCCAGGCGATGATCCCGGCGGTGGCGATGCAGTCGCGGCGCCGCTGCAGGCTGCCGGTGCGCGCCACCAGCCAGTCGGCGTCCACCCGATGCCCCAGTGCCCG
>PPEA01000583.1 GCA_002967005.1 Mycobacterium talmoniae | reverse complement strand
CGCCGAACACGCCACCCAGTACGTGGCCACCTTGCGGGCCTGGCTGGCCGCGCAGGGCGACCTGGCCCGGGCCGGGGAGCGGCTGGGCGTGCACGAGAACACCGTGCGCTACCGGCTGCGCCGGATGGCCGAGGTGACCAACCTGGGCCTCGACGACGCGCGCAAGCGGTTCGCGATGATGATCGAACTGGCCTCCACCGACGGTATGTCGGATATCGACAAACCCTGAGTCCGTCGTTGTCGGATCCGGGCAAACGGCGGACCGGCTCCCGCCACGACCATGGAGTCATGGTTAGCGTCAATCACATCGACGGTCCGCCGCGGTCGGCGATCGTGGTGGGCGCCGGCATCGTGGGCCTCTCAACGGCCTGGTTTCTGCAGGAACGCGGCGTGCAGGTCACCGTGGTCGATCGCACCGGCGTGGCGGCGGGCTCGTCCTGGGGCAACGCCGGCTGGATCGCGCCGGCGCTGGCGATCCCGCTCAACGAGGCCGGCACCGTCCGGTTCGGTCTGCGGTCGCTGCTGAGCTCGGCTGCGCCGCTGCGCATTCCACTGACCGCCGACGTGGCGGTGTGGCGTTTCTTGGCGCGGTTCGCGGCCAATTCCCGGCGGTCGGCGTGGCGTCGCGCGGTGCGGGCCAACCTGCCGCTGAACGCCGAGTGCATCGAGGCCTACGACGTGCTGGTCGCCAACGGGGTGGACGCCCCGGTCACCGACGCGCCGATCACCGCGGTGTTCCGCGGCTCCCAGCACGCCCAACACCTGCTCGATGAGCTACGCCGGTTCTCCGACGCCGGGGGGTCGGTCTCGACCACCGAGTTGACCGGGGCGGCGCTGCGCGAACAGGTGCCGTTGGCGTCGAGCGCGGTGGCCGCCGGCGTCCGGATCAACGGGCAGCGCTTTTTGGATCCCGGGCGTTTCGTGACCGCCCTGGGCGCCGCTGTGATGCAACGCGGCGCCGAGCTGGCGATCGGGGAGGTCACCGACGTGCAGCCCGGCCCGCGGGGGATCACGGTTTCTTGCCGCGGCGGGGAGTCGTTGACGGCTCCGGTGGCGGTGCTCGCCACCGGAGCCTGGTTGTCCCGGCTGGCCGGCCGCTGGATCCGGGTGCCGGTGCAGGCCGGGCGCGGTTACTCGTTCACCGTCCCGGTGGACGGTCCGGTGCCGTGCCCGATCTATTTGCCCACCGCCAAGGTGGCCTGCACGCCGTTGAACGGGAAACTGCGGGTGGCCGGCACCATGGAGTTCCGGTCTCCCGACGCCCCGGCCTCGCCGGGTCGGGCCGACGCCATCATGGCCGCCGCGCGGCCGCTGCTGCAGGGTGTGCGCTGGGCCGACCGCGACGAGGTCTGGGTGGGGCCGCGCCCGGTCACCCCGGACGCCGTCCGCGTGGTGGGTGAGGTGGCCGCCCCGGGCGTGTACGTCGCCGGCGGGCACGGCATGTGGGGGATGACCCACGGCCCGGCGACTGGGCGGATGCTCGCCGAGCTGATCACCACCGGCAAACAGCCCGCCGCCCTGCAGGCGCTCGACCCGCTGCGCTAAGCCCCCCGCTTCGGCCAATACCTGCTCTGTAGCCCCGTAAAGGAGATGTCTCATGACCAGTTCGGAACGCGTGTGGATCACGCCGCAGACCCGCGACCGGCTGCAGGCCGAGCTGGCGGCGCTCGCAGAGCCGCACGTCGAGGACGAGGCGGTGGATCTCGACGAACGCCAGGCCCGGCAGGCCCGGATTCACCAGATCCACGATCTGCTCAACGACGCCGTCGTCGGCGAGGATCCGCCCGATGACGGTGTCGCCGAACCGGGCATGGTGCTCACCGTCCGCTACGACGCCACCGGGGAGACCGAGACCTTCCTGCTGGGGGCCCGCGGCGTCGAGCATGCCGATCTGGAGGTCTACTCCACCCAGTCCCCGTTGGGGACCGCGATCATCGGCGCCGGTCGCGGTGAGCAGCGCAGCTACCGGGTGCCTAGCGGGGCGACGGTCTCGGTCACGCTGCTGGATGCGGTGCCCTACGGGAGGCACACCAGCGGTCACCGTTCCTGATCGGCGGTGCAGCGTTAGGGCATCGAGTCTGCGCTGTGGGCATCGAGTCTGCGGTGACGGCACCGAGTCTGCGCCCAGGGCTTCGACCCTGCGCTCACGCCCGGTATCGGCGCGAAAACACGGCCTCACCGCAGACTCGGCGTCCTCAGCGCAGACTGGATGCCCTGGCCGCAGACTCGATGCCCTGACCGCAGACTCGACGGCCCGGGTCGACGTAACCCTCGGACTAACCTGGCGGCGTGACCAATGTCAGCGCCGCGGTGCTCGATCCGATGCTGCGCGCCGATCCCGTCGGCCCGCGCATCACCAACTACGGCGACGCCAGCGGTGAACGGATAGACGCCTAGCTGGGGACGCTGTCCCACTCCTCGTCGGCCACATCGGGGATGCCGTGATAGGCGATCACCGCGGTCCCCGGCTGCGCGACCCCGCCGAACACGTTGAGGCAGGGGCCGAGCGGGCTGGTGATCTTGCCGTTGGCCTCGTGATTCCAGCGCTGGTTGTCGCTGCTGGTCTGACACGACGCCAGGGTCACCGGGGTGTTATCCGCGGCGTTGCTGATGCTCAGGCACTGCCCGGGAAAGCCCACGCTCTCGATCTGACCGGCCGGGTTGAACGCCCACAGCTGGGACTTCGCCCCGGTGCAGGGGTTGACCACCGTGGCGGCGTTGCTCCCGTTCGGGCCGTCGAGGCACCAATTGCCCAGGTGGCTGCGCAACTGGACCGGGTCGGCGGCGCTGGCGGCCCCGGCGCTGAGCAACGCGAACACCGCGGCACCCACGGCGAAGGCGGCTAGCAAACGCGGTTTGTGCATGTCAGCTCCCTCCTCTGAGGAGATCATCGACCCGTCCCGTTTGCGGCACAACCACTTCACGTTCGCCGGTGGCGGTCATGCGCCGTTGGCGACGCGTCCGAGCCTGGTGTGACCAGCGGTTTTGAACGCGGGATGGCGGTGGTGTAATTTCGATGGGCACGACTTCTCGGGGCTATGGCGCAGCTGGTAGCGCACCACACTGGCAGTGTGGGGGTCAGGGGTTCGAGTCCCCTTAGCTCCACCGTTTTGACCTGCGGTTATGGCGCGATCCGAGCAGCGATAACCGCGATGGCCGGTCTGGGTCAGGCGCACCCCGTCGGCTTGCTCTGGATTGAGGACCAATGCCGACCGGGTGTGGACCAATGTCTCTGGGGAGCGGCGGTTCTCCCGCTTAACGTCAAGCTCAGCGAATTAATGGTTCGCCGAGTTATCAGGGGTCGATCATGGGCGACGTTTATTTCGGACCTTCCGTCGTGGTCGGCATCGACGGATCCAAGGCGGCGGTACACGCGGCCGTGTGGGCCATCGACGAGGCGGTGAGCCGGGACATCCCGCTGCGATTGGTGTACGTGATCGATCCCCGTGACCTGGGCGGCGCCGAAGCCGACCACAGTACCTTCGGTGTCGCGCGGGCGGCGCTGCACGAGGCACTGCGGGCCGTCGAGGCCAGCGGGGCACAGCTCAAGGTGGACACCGACGTGGTGACGGGCCACCCGGTCACCAAGCTGGCCGAGGAATCGCGGTGGGCGTCGATGGTCTGTGTCGGGTCCATCGGGGTCAAGCACGCCTGCCGTGGTCTGGGTTCGGTGGCAGCCGCCCTGGTCGACTTGGCCTGTTGCCCGGTGGCGGTGATCGATCAAGCCGCGCACCGGACGCGGACACCGAACGCCGGCATCGTGGCGGAGGTCGACAACGGTGTCGTGCTGCGGCACGCCTTCGAGGAAGCGCGATTGCGCGGGGCGCCATTGCGGATCGTCTCGTGCCGGCGCGCGGAACCACGCGCAAACGCCGACACGAGTCGGCTGATGCATGCACATTTGAATCGTCGGATTGCGCCGTGGGTCCGGCGGTATCCCGAGGTGCCGGTGGAGACCGTCGTCGTGAACGGCAGTGTGTGCCGGTATCTGGCCGCCCACCCGGAGTCCGTCCAGCTTTTCGTGTCTGGCCCCCGCGGTCACCAGTGCGACGTGGTGAGGCCGGATCTGGTCGACTGCTCGCTGCTCAGCGTGCCGGGCAGTCGGTTGTAGGTTTTCCCCGGCACGCTGACTCTGCGCCTACGGCGCGAAAGTGCGAGTGGACCACGCCGTGAGCGCAGAGTCAACGCGGGGGCCACGTGCAATGCAACGCCCATGTGCCCAGAGCTGTAACAGTTTTGGGACCGGCGTGATCCGCAAATCGGGCATACCATGGATTATGGGCGTTGACTCGGTGGCCACGGCGCAAAAGCGCGAGCAGAGAGCGCCGCCGACGCAGCGTCAACGCTCCCGACGATAGGAGCGCGATCATGGCTGACGCACAACAGGTTCAAAACGACATCGCCGGCACCAACGTCAACGGCGACCCGGAGTGGTGGCGGCTCGTGCTGGCCCGGCATGACCGCAACATCGGCGACATCGTCAATGACCCGAATCGCGGCCCGTGGAACAGCACCCACAACGGTAAGCAGTACCCGGGCACCTACGACGCCTTCGACCAGATTGTCACGACCGCCGAGCAGATCGCCTGGACGCACGTCTTCAGCGACGGGGTCAAACGTGACGCCGGTGACGTGCTGATCGCGTTGGGGGAGTGGCTGGTCAAGCAGGGTGCGTTCAAATGACCACGTTCGGTGACGTCGCCGCCAACATCGCCGGCGTCCGGCTGGTGCGGCATGCGGTGCTGACCGGGGCCGGCACCTGGGCCGCCCCGGGCACCGGCTTCCCGTCCGACGTGGTTGCCGGCGCCGACCCGGACCTGGTCTACGAGGTGCCGATCCCCGGGCCCTACGCCTTCGGGCCCATTCCGCCCGATGCGCCCAACGCGCCCAGCTACCTCCAGTCGGTGCAGATCGCGGTGAACAACGGCATCGCCTGGATCAAGGCGCACCCATTGCAGACGTTCATCCTCGGCGGCTATTCGCAAGGCGCCGCGGTGGTGTCGCAGCTGCTGGCCGAGCTGATGACCGGCAGCCTCACCGCCTACCGGTCAAACCTGGTCGGCGGCTACACGTTCGGCAACCCGATGCGCATGGCCGGACACACCGGGCCGGGGCTAAACGATCCGGGCGGGCACGGCATCGCGCCGGTCAATCTGACTGCGGCGCAAGTCCCGCCGGGCTGGGTGGACATCGCCAATCCCGGCGACATCTACACCGCGGCCCCGCCCGGCCAAGAGGGCAAGGACATGACCGACGTCTACCAGATCGCGGTGAACTTCCAAATCGCGGACTTCGCAACATTCGTGAACAGCGAGATCACCGCATCACGCGGACTCATCAGCGACATCGAGCAGCTGCCCACCGACCCGGCCGCCAGGCAAGCCGCGGTTCAGGCGGCGCTGGCCGCGCTGACGTTTTTCGCGTCCGGCACCGCCCCGCACGTGTCCTACGGCAGCACCTACGTGCAGCCCGGGGTGACCGGGGTGCAGTACGCCATCGGCTGGGTCAACCAGATCGCCGCCGCTACCCCGGCACGAACCGCGGCCACGCCGGCGGCGACGGCGGTGTGATCGGCTACGCCGCGACCGCGGGCACCTCGGCTCCGGCCGGTGTCGCGGCGCGACTGGTGGACCTCACCGCCGCGACACACAGTCCGGCGACGGCAAAGCAGGCGATGGTATACCAGAGGCTGCCGGTGGGGTCGCCGTTCGCGGTGATCCCATGGACCGCATGGAAATACGCCGGCAGCCCGGTGATCCACAAGACGGCCATCACGGCCAGATAGCCGGCGGCGTAGCCCAGCATCAGCGGGTTGGAATACCGCGGGGCCGTGTCGGTTTGACCGCGCCGCGCGCGCCACTGCTTGACCAGCACCGGCACCGCCACCGCGGTCAGCACGGCGAGTTCGGCGGCGTAGGCGATACCGATCACCGTGCTGCTTCCGGTCAGCGAGCCCAGCAGGGTCGCCGGCAGCGGCAGGATCCCGGTGCCGACCGAGGCCAGGATCCCGACCACGACGGTGCGCCACACCAGTTGGCCGGCGGTGAAACTGCGGCCAGAGTCGATGTGCCGGCCCACGAACAGCTGGACGCAGAACGCCAGCGACATCGGCCACAGCGCGGCGAAGACCACCACGCTGGGCAGCGGAACCGAGTCGAACATCGGCTGGTTGAGCGGGTTGTCGGTGGTCCATTCCCACCACCGCAGCTGCGGACCGAGATGGTCGAAGATCTCGTAGAAGGCGTGGTGGACGAACCCGACACACACCGCCCCGATCACGGTGCCGTAGCGGCGGAAAACCCCGAGGCTGCGCACGATCTCGAAGGCGACCGTGGCCATCATCGGGTAGATGGCCACGATGTAGAGCGGCAACCGGCCCCACAGGAAGTCGACGGTAAACACGTTGTGGGCGAACATGGTGTCGACCTGGCCGTCGATACCGAACGCGGCCGGAAAATACAACGGCGGCTCGATGATGAGCAGATAGGCGATGGCGCCGAACCACAACACCAGGTTGGTGGCGTCCCCGTGCCGGCGCAGCCGGATGATCGCGTACACCAGAGCCAACACCGCGCCGGTGATCACCGTGACCTCCAGCACCGGCAGCGTCCAGTTCTCCAAGTGCAGCGGGTTGCGGAACTCGATCAGCCCGCCGGCGGTCCGGCAGGAAAACCCCAGCGACTGCGCGAGTTTGTCGAAGGTGGGCGCGCAGTGCTCAGACATTAACGGTGTCCGCGGTGTACCAGTGGGTCACGTCGTAGCCGGCGTCGTACCGGGCGAACCACTCGCCGGCCAGCGCCGGCAGCGTCTCGTGGGCGGGGTTGTGGTTGGGCAGCTGGCTGCGCACCACGCCCTTCATCGCGACCAGCTGCTCACGCAGCGACAGATGCGCGAACGCGCGATCCATCGGCCCGTTATCGACCGCGCGGCCAAACGGTAAGCGCCGCAACAGGGCTTGTTTGCGCCGGTAGCGGGCGAACATGCTCATCGCGTCGATCTTGCGGTCGGACAACGGCACATGCTTATTGAAGCCCTCGCAGGCGATCTGGATCACGTCGAGCACGTGTTTGAAGATCGACGGCGCCACCCGCATCCGATACCACGGGTCGCCCACCACCGCGTCGTAGATGATCAGCGCCGAGCTGCGGTGCTCGACCTCTTCGACGAAGTGCCACAAGAACAACGAGGCCACCCGGTCGTCTCCGGGAGCGAACAGCGTGGCGTCGTTGTCCAACATGAGTTTGAACACCGGGGTGAACGTCGCCTCCAAGTCGGCGGTGTAGGCCAGCCGGTACTTCAACGGCTTGTTGGCGGTCAGATCGTCGAAGGCCGCGATCACCTCGTTGAGGGTTTCCTTGAGCCCGGGATGGCTTTTGATCAAGCCCTTGGCGTGCTGGCGATGTGCCATCGCGTGCTGGCCCTCCTGGCGCACGAACGCGTCGGCTTCATCGGCCACCGCCGGGTCGGTGATGAACGGCATGGTCTCCGGGATCATGTGCCCGATCATCTTCTCGAAGGCGATGGCCAGGAACGACACCGCGTTGGCCATCGACGAAAACGCCGGGTTGGTTTCGTTCCACAGAAACGGAACGGGGTGGTCGGCGAACGCAAACCGCATCTTGCGTATCTGCAGATCCGTCATCGTCGGCAAAACCTCACTTCACCAGTAATCATACAAACCAGACGTTCTGTGTATGGTCGTATGATTACAGGGGAGTCGCGGATTCGTCAACGCGAGCGGGAGGACGTCAACGATGGCGCGCAGGCGAGGGTGGGGTGGGGATCCGCCCGCCAGCGACGAGGAGGCGTCCCGGCGCATCGTTGCCGCGGCGGTCGAGCTGCTGTCCAGCACCGGGTCGGCGATCAGCATCGCCGATGTCGCCGAGTCGCTGGGCGTCATCCGGCAGACCGTGTACCGGTATTTCCCGACCGCCGACGCGCTGATGGAGGCTGCCGCGATCGCCTCGGTCGACGACTTCTTCGACCAACTCGCCGAGCGGGTGCGCGGCATCCACGATCCCGCCGACGCCATGACCGAGGGGGTGCTGTACACCCTGGACGCCGTCGCGCGCACCCCGCATCTGGGCATCCTGCTGTCCGATCCGTACCTGAGCACCCACTCCAGCGGTCTGGCCTCGCCGGAGGCCCAGGAGTTGGGGATGCGGATGATCACCCGGTTCGACGTCGACTGGCCGCGCTACGGCTACGACGACGCCGCGCTGCGGGACCTAGTCGAGTTCGCCCTGCGCACCATGCTGTCGTTCTTTGTCGCGCCCAACGACCCCGCGCGGAGCCCCGAGGAGTTGCGGCGGTTTGTGCGGCGCTGGCTCGGCGGCGCCATCGCGGCACAACGCGCCCACGTCGCCGAGCGGGCCTGAGGGTCCGCGGGGTGTCGCGTTGACCGGCATACCCCGCCGGGGTATGTTCTAGCGGCGGCGACGGCCTCGGTGCGCCCAGCCGCGTCCGGTATCGAGACCGAGGAGATGACCGTCGGTGCGTCAGCAGTGTCGACCAGGCCGTGAATGTGCAGCCTTGTGACCGGTGACCTGGTGGTGCGGTGGATCGTCACCGTCCTGCTCGGCGTCAGCATCGCCGGATACCTCTACGTCCTGGGCGCGGACCGGTCTCGCTGGCCCAGCGCCGTCAATCACGTGCTGCATCTGGTCATGGCGGTTGCCATGGTCGTGATGGCCTGGCCCATCGGCGAGCACCTTCCGGTGGTCGCGCCGATGGCCTTTTTTCTGCTGGCCGCGGCGTGGTTCGTCGTTGCCGGCAGCCGCGGCTGCGGCGGTGGCCCCGACCGGGTCACCAACGGCTACTACGCCGCGATGATGGTGGCGATGGCCTGGATGTACGCGGTGATGCACGGAGGTCCGCTCGACCAGACCGGTCACCCCGCCCACCATCCCCACGCGGAGATGAGCGGGACGGCCATGTCGGCGACGGCGGGCACCGCCTCCGCCTCGGGGTGGATCGCCGTCGTCAACACCATCGCGTCGGTGGGCTTCGCGGCGGCCACCGTGTGGTGGGTGTACCGGTGCTTCGCCGCGCGCAGTACGGCCACGTGCAGTGCACCGGTGGCTCGGGTGGAGCTGCTCAGTCAGGCACTGATGGCGGCCAGCATTGCCCTCATGCTCGCCCCGAGGTTCTAGCGCGGGTGGGCGCCGGGGCGCGTCAACTCGGCGAACCGCGCGAGATGGTAGTCGGTGCTGCCGAATTCGTACTGCAGGGCAGTGAGCCGTTTGAAGTAATGCCCGATGGCCAGCTCCTCGGTCATACCCATCCCGCCGTGCAACTGGACGGCGTTTTGGCCGATGAAGCGGGCCGCCCGGCCGATCGTCGCCTTGGCCGCCGACACCCCAAAGGCACGGCACCACGGATCGGCGTCGTCCAGGTTGAGGATCACCAGGTACAACGACGCGGCCGCCTGCTCGAGTTCGAGGTACATGTCCACCATGCGGTGCTGCAGCGCTTGGAAACTGCCGATCGGCTGGCCGAACTGCTGGCGCTGTTTGCAGTAGGCGACGGTGTCGGCCAACACTTTCCGCATGGCTCCGACCGCTTCGGCGGCGACCGCCGCCGCCCCCTCGTCGCGGGCCTGTTCCAGCGAGGGCCAGGCTGGCCGGCGGCGCCGAGCAGGGCGTCGGCGGGGCAGCCGCAGGCCATCCAGCACCAGGTCGGCGGCGCGGCGATCGTCGATGGTCCGATAGCCGTGCATGTGCAGGCCGGCGGGGGCGCGGTCGAGATCGACCAAGAACAGCGAGATCCCGTCGGTGTCGGCCGGGTTGCCGGAGGTGCGCGCGGTGATCAGCAGGTGGGTGGCCAACGGCGCGGCAAGCGCCATGATCTTCGACCCGGACAGCACCCAGTCGTCGCCGTCGCGGGCCGCGGTGGTGGTCACCCGTCGCAGGTCATCGCCGGAGTCCGGTTCGGCCGCGGCCAGCGCGACGATCGCGCTGCCGGCCACCACCTGCTGTAACACCGACGCGGCCGGTCCGCCACCCCCGCGGCGCAGCAGCCCGCCGGCG
>PPEA01000582.1 GCA_002967005.1 Mycobacterium talmoniae | reverse complement strand
CGGGTTGGGCGGCGGCGGCCGTGGCGATCTCCTCGGCCCTGACCTGCAACGCGGCGGCCGCGCCGCCGCCGCGCTCGAACTCCAGCAGGTACTTGGCCACGGTCCAGCCGTCGTCGATGTCGCCGACGACGTTGGCCACGGGCACCCGCACCCCGTCGAAGAACACCTGGTTTTGGATCTCCTCACCCGAGGTCATCACCAGCGGACGGATCTCGATGCCCGGCGACGTCATGTCGATGAGCACAAACGTGATGCCCTGCTGCTTCTTTGGCAGCCGCGACGTGCGCACCAGGGCGAACATCCAGTTGGCCTCGCGGGCGTGGGTGGTCCAGATCTTGCTGCCGGTGCACACCAGGTCATCGCCGTCGCGGACCGCGGACATCGACAGCGACGCCAGATCCGACCCCGCCTCCGGCTCGGAGTAGCCCTGGCAGAAGAAGACCTCGCCGGTCAGGATGCGGGGCAGAAAGAACTCCTTCTGCGCCGTTGTCCCGTACGCGATAATGGCGTGCGCGACCATCTTGATCCCCATCGGGGATAACGCCGGGGCGCCGGCCGTGGCGCACTCCCAGTCGAAGATGTAGTGCTGTTCCACCGTCCAGTCGCAGCCGCCGTATTCCACCGGCCAGGCCGGTGCCGCCCAGCCGCGCTGGTGCAAGATCGCCTGCCAGGCCATGCTGGCCTCGTGGTCGGCGTAGACGCTGGTCATCAGGCGACCCGCCCGCCGTAGTTCCGGGGTGAGCTTCTCGGCGAGGAAGGCGCGCACCTCGGCTTGGAACGCATACTCGGCTGCCGACCACTCCAGATCCATCGGATTCCCTCATTTCTCGACACGTGTCAACAAGACCGTAGCTCCCGGCCGATCGGGCTGTGCGGGCAGCTACCAGACGGGCTGTGTCGTGCTGTGTCTTGGGTGCTCGGCCGCCCGCTCGTGGAGCGTCGCGGTCGCGTGTCTGCTGAAATCGACGTCCAGATTGGCCTATAGCCCCGAACGTCAGCCGTTTGGGAAATTTGGACGTCGATCTCAGTCGTCAGCAGCAGCGGGCGCCGGGGTCGGCGTCGTAGCGGTGCCGCCAGTAG
Source organism: Mycobacterium talmoniae (assembly GCA_002967005.1). GTDB lineage: Bacteria > Actinomycetota > Actinomycetes > Mycobacteriales > Mycobacteriaceae > Mycobacterium > Mycobacterium talmoniae. The sequence continues at coordinate 1,791 of PPEA01000582.1, read as the reverse complement.
TCCCGCTTGGAGAGCACCGGCTCGCCCGGATGGGCGCGGCGGCGATACTCCAGGTAGCGCCGGTAGTGCGTGTCGCCCATCAACGTTCCCCAGTACCAACCGATCTGGCGGGCTAGCGGCGTGCGCGGCCCATTGCGCCTGCACCTCCCGTTCGGCGGTCGTCGGGATCAGCCCCGCGGGCGCGAACCGCCGCGACGCGACCGGCTCCTCCTCAGCAGCCGGGGTGTGCTGGCCGCGGATAGCGCGCAGCGCCACCAGGACCCCGGCGGCGACCACCACCACGACGACCGCGGCGAACAGCGCCGATAGGGTGCCCTGGATGAAGGTGTTGCGGATGACGGCATCCAGCTGATCGGGGTGCGCCGCCCCGGCCCGCTGGGCCGCCCGGTACTGGAAATGCTGAGCCCAGTACCCCACCCGCGGATCGGCGGAGAAGATCTTCTGCCACGACGCGCTCAGGGTGACCGCCAGATCCGCCAGCAGCGGGAGCCCGGGGATCCACGCCCACTTCAGCTTTCCCTGCTTGATCACCACGACGGTGACCACGGTCAGCGCGATCGCGGCCAGCAGTTGGTTGGCGATGCCGAACAGCGGAAACAGGGTGTTGATGCCGCCGAGCGGATCGGTCACCCCCATCAGCAGGATGCCGCCCCAGGCGGCGACCATCACCAGGCTGCAGCCCCAGGCGCCCGCACGCCAACTCGGGTCGCGCAGCCGGCGCAGCGGGCCGCCCAGGTTGCTCAGCGCATCGGACAGCATGAACCGGGCGACCCGAGTGCCGGCGTCGACGGTGGTCAAGATGAACAACGCCTCGAACATGATCGCGAAGTGGTACCAAAACGCCTTGAGTCCGGCGCCGCCGAACACCCGGTGCAACACCTCCGACATCCCGAACGCCAGCGTCGGCGCCCCGCCGGTGCGCGACACGATCGAGGTTTCCCCGACCCCGGCGGCGGCCTGGGTGATCTGCTCCGCGCTGACCGGTGCCCCGCCCAGGCCCAGCCCGTTGACATAGGGCCGCGGCGCTGCTTGCGGTGCCGCCGGTCTGCGCGGCCGGCGCGTTGAGCGTGAAATACAGATGCTGGTCCACCAGCGACGCGGTGATCAGCGCCATCACCGCGACGAACGATTCGGTGAGCATGCCGCCGTAGCCGATCAGCCGCATCTGGCTTTCCTTCTCCAGCAGCTTGGGGGTGGTGCCCGAGGAGATCAGCGCATGAAACCCGGACAGCGCACCGCAGGCGATGGTGATGAACAGGAACGGAAACAGCGCCCCGGAAAACACCGGACCGTCCCCGCCGCCGGCGAACGCCGAGACGGCCGGGGCTTGCATGACCGGGCGGGCGACCAGGACGCCGACGGCCAGCAGCGCGATGGTGCCGACCTTCATGAACGTCGACAGGTAGTCCCGCGGCGCCAGCAACAGCCACACCGGCAGCACCGACGCGGCGAACCCGTAGCCGATCACGCACCAGCCGAGCGTCAGCGGCGACAGGCTGAACCACGCCGCACCCCAGGATGTTTCGGCCACCCAGCGGCCGGACACCACGGCCAGCAACAGCAGCGCCACCCCGAGCAGCGACACCTCGGACACCCGGCCGGGCCGCAGGAACCGCAGATAGCAGCCCATGAACACCGCGATCGGGATGGTCATGGCGATCGAGAACACCCCCCCAGGGGCTTTTGCGCCAGCGCCCGCACCACCACCAGCGCCAGCACCGCGATCAGGATGACCATGATGACCAGGATCCCGACGGTGGCGGCCGCGCCACCGGCCGCGCCGAGCTCCTC
>PPEA01000581.1 GCA_002967005.1 Mycobacterium talmoniae | reverse complement strand
GGTGGCGGGCCCGCATCGAGGAGCGGCCGCTGGCCCAGGCCGCCGAGGCGTACGCCGCCATGGACGAGGGCCGCGCGCGCTACCGCATGGTCCTGACGATGTGATGCGCTAGAACCGCGAGCAGACACAAAGGCACCCTTTTCTGCACGAAATGGGGTGCATTCGCGACTGCTCGCGCTCAAGAAGCGGCGGCGTCGTAGTCCCACCGGGTGGGCGGTTTGATCCCGGGCGGCGCCCACCCGACGAACAGATGCCCATCGCGATGGGCGGTGCGGGTCGGTTCTATCCCCAACAGGTCACGGACTTCGCCGATCGGCTGGTCCAGCAGCTCCTCGTAGGGCGCGGCCATCAGGTTGTCGGCGCGTTGCCCGCGGCGAACCGCCTCGCGGAAGTAGCGCAGCTTGCGGCGCGGGGAAGCGGGGATGATCGTCCCCAGCAGCCCGAGGGTGAGCGCCTTGAGGGCGCCGGACGGCTCCATCTGGCCGCAGTGAAAGCCGAGGTTGCCGAATTCGCCGCCCATGTCGGGTCCGTAGCCGCCGAGGGTGTGGAACATGTCGTGCAGCGCGGTGCCGCGCCGCATCATGTAGAAGAAATCCTCGTCCCAGCCGCGGCGCTCGGCGATCGGACGGATCACCGTGTCCACGTCGAACACCCCGGCATCCAGCCGATTGGTGCGCAGAAACGACCGGTAGGCGTGGCCGAGCGACCCGACCGGCAGCGACGCCAGGTAGTCGTCGTCGCCGAGCAGCGCCAACAGGTCCGGCTTCTCGGCCAGCAGCCGCCGCCCGTTGGGGTGGGCCCGCAGTTGGTGGTAGCTGCGCGCGAGGATCGGCGCCGCCAACCCCACGATGAGATCGAACGCGGAGGCGCCATTCTTGCCCGGATTGACCAGCAGCCGCCACGAACCGAACACCGCCTGCCAGTCCCGCTGCTCAGGTACGCCAACGAACGATGTAGCCATGCGACGATCCCTTCACCGGGTAACGGAAACGCACTCAGTGCAATAATAGACATTTGAATGGAGATGTCCATATATGTCGGCAACCACGGTGCGGCGCCGGGGCCGGCCGCCCGGCGGCGGAAATCCGCCCGAGCACGCCCGAGAGCTGTTGCTCGACGCGGCGGAACGCTCGTTCGCCCAGCGCGGCTACCGGGCGTCGACCATGCAGGTCATTGCGCGGGAGGCCGGCTACACCCGGGCGGTGATCTACCGGCACTTCGCCACCCGCGACGAGTTGCTGGATGCCCTGGTGGTGCGGGTCGCCGGGCGCAAGATGGCCGACATCGCCACCCGCATGCAGCCGGCGGCCGATCCCGGCGAGCTGGTGACCGAGTCGCTGGTGATCGTGGCCACCGAAGTCGGCCACGACCCGCTGCTGCGGGTGATCTCCGAGCACACCGACGAGGGCAACGTCGCCGCGCTGATCGCCCGGTCGGCGACATTGAGTCAGGTGCTGGCCGGGCAGTTCGAGATCGGGTTCCGCCAGGCGGGCGACTACCTGCGAGCCGGCCTGCGCCCCGCCGACGCCGCCCGCTTCGTGCTGTCGGTCGCCCTCGGATTGCTGCTGGGACTCATTCCCGGCGTCGACGACGCCGACCAGGTCCGCCGCTACGTGCGGGTGTTCGTATTGCCCGCGCTGGTCGCCGACCCGCCGCCGGCCGCCCCGGTCTTCACACCACTGGGGTAGCGAGGGAGAAAATCCGCTGGCGGGTGCCCACTACACTGAGCGAGTATCCCCGTTCAGCAAGGAGAAGCATTCAGTGGACAGTGCGGCCCAGAACGGTTCGGGCGCCAGCGGGCAAACTGGAACGGCCCGCGTCAAACGCGGCATGGCCGAGATGCTCAAGGGCGGCGTCATCATGGACGTCGTCACCCCGGAGCAGGCCCGCATCGCTGAGGGTGCCGGCGCGGTCGCGGTGATGGCGCTGGAGCGGGTCCCGGCCGACATCCGCGCCCAGGGCGGGGTGTCGCGGATGAGCGACCCCGACATGATCGAGGGCATCATCTCCGCGGTCACCATCCCGGTGATGGCCAAGGCGCGGATCGGGCACTTCGTCGAGGCGCAGATCCTGCAGAGCCTCGGGGTGGACTACGTCGACGAATCCGAGGTGCTCACCCCCGCCGACTACACCCACCACATCGACAAATGGCAGTTCACCGTGCCGTTCGTGTGCGGGGCCACCAACCTCGGTGAGGCGCTGCGCCGCATCACCGAGGGCGCGGCGATGATCCGCTCCAAGGGCGAGGCCGGCACCGGCGACGTGTCCAACGCCACCACCCACATGCGGGCCATCGGCGGCGAGATCCGCCGGCTGACCACGCTGGGCGACGACGAGCTGTACGTCGCCGCCAAGGAACTGCAGGCGCCCTACGAGCTGGTCGCCGAGGTGGCGCGGGCCGGCAAACTGCCGGTCACGCTGTTCACCGCCGGCGGCATCGCCACCCCGGCCGACGCGGCGATGATGATGCAGCTGGGCGCCGAGGGCGTGTTCGTCGGCTCCGGCATCTTCAAATCCGGGGACCCCGCCGCCCGGGCCGCGGCCATCGTGAAGGCCACCACCTTCTACGACGACCCCGACGTGCTGGCCCGGGTGTCCCGCGGGCTGGGCGAGGCGATGGTCGGGATCAACGTGGAGGACATCGCGCAGCCGCACCGACTCGCCGAGCGCGGCTGGTAATACTTTGACGATCGAACAGATCCTTGACCTCGAGAAACTCGAAGTCAACATCTATCGGGGCAGCGTGTTCAGCTCGAACTCCAGCGAGCATCAGCGCACCTTCGGCGGGCATGTCGCCGGTCAGGCCCTGGTGTCGGCGGTGCGCACCGTGGAGCCGCGCTACCAGGTGCATTCGCTGCACGGGTATTTCCTGCGGCCCGGAGATGCCAAGGCGCCCACCGTGTTTATCGTCGAGCGGGTGCGTGACGGCGGCTCGTTTTGCACCCGCCGGGTCAACGCGATCCAGCACGGCGAAACCATCTTCAACATGTCGGCGTCGTTTCAGACCGACCAAGAGGGCATCCACCACCAGGACGCGATGCCGTCGGCGCCCGATCCCAAGGAATTGCCCGACATCTCCAGCATGAAAGCCTTCGACGACGAGGGCTTCAAGGCGTTCGCGGAATGGGATCTGCGGCGGGTGCCGCGCGATCAGCTGCCGCACATCCCCGGCAAGGTTGCCGAGCAGCAGGTGTGGTTCCGCCACCGCGACCCGCTGCCCGACGACCCGGTGCTGCACATCTGCGCGCTGGCCTACATGAGCGATCTGACGTTGCTGGGCACCTCCTGGTCGATTCACCCCGCCGAACGCGACCACCTGCAGGTGGCGTCACTGGATCACGCGATGTGGTTCATGCGGCCGTTTCGGGCCGACGAATGGCTGCTGTATGACCAGTCGTCGCCGTCGGCGTGCGCCGGGCGGGCGTTGACCCAGGGCAAGATCTACAACCAGTACGGCGAAATGGTAGCCGCGGTGATGCAGGAGGGGTTGACCCGCTACCCGCGCAACTTCACGCCCGCCGCGCAGTGAGCGCCCCCCGCGTCGGGGTGTTGGCGCTGCAGGGCGACACCCGGGAACATTTCGCCGCGCTGCGCGACGCCGGCGCCGACCCGGTGTCGGTGCGCCGCCGCGGCGAACTCGACGCCGTGGACGCGCTGGTCATTCCCGGCGGGGAATCCACCACGATGAGCCATCTGCTGCGGGAGCTGGACCTGTTGGAGCCGCTGCGGGCCCGGCTGGCCGACGGGCTGCCCGCCTACGGCGCCTGCGCCGGGATGATCCTGTTGGCCTCCGAGATCCTGGACGCCGGGGAGGGCGAGCGGGCGGCGCTGCCGTTGGCGGGCATCGATATGACGGTGCGGCGCAACGCCTTCGGCCGCCAAGTCGACTCGTTCGAGGATGACCTGAAGTTCGACGGCCTCGAGGATCCGGTGCACGCGGTGTTCATCCGGGCACCCTGGGTGGAACGGGTCGGCGCCGACGTGCAGCCGCTGGCCCGCGCCGCCGACCACGTGGTGGCGGTGCGGCAGGGCTCGGTGCTGGCCACCGCGTTTCATCCCGAGGTGACCGGCGACCGTCGCATCCACCGGCTGTTCGTCGACATCGTCACCGGCCGGGCCTGACGCGGCGTCGCGCGCTATGCCGCGAGCGTGCGCAAATGTACGCCCACACGCCCGAAACCTGGCATTTTGCGCACGTTCGCGCTGTGGTCTTGCACGGTCGCCGGCATCCGTCGTTACGGTGGGGGACAAGCGACGCAGACGGCAGGGGGTCGAGCAGTGGCCGACGAGGACAGCAGGGAAGCGCGCCTGATCCGGCGCATCGAGACGCTCAACCGCACCGATCCGCAGTTTCGGGCCGCCGCCCCCGCGCCGGACGTCGCCGAGGCCGCGCTGGCCCCGGACCTGCGGCTGTGGCCGGTCATCGACACCTATCTGACCGGCTACGCCGACCGCCCGGCGTTGGGGCAGCGGGCCCGGGAAATCACCCGCGACGACGCCACCGGCCGCACCACCACGACGCTGTTGTCCGGCTTCGACACCATCACCTACCGGGGCCTGGCCGACCGGGTGGCCGCGTTGGCCAGCACCTGGCAGACCCAGCTGCCCGGGTTCGGGCCCGGCGAGCTGATCGCGGTGCTGGGGTTCACCAGCATCGGCTACGCGGTGATCACCCTGACCTGCGCCCGGCTGGGCGCGGTGTTCGTCCCGCTGCAAACCAGCTCGACCGCCGCGCAGCTGGCGCCCATCATCGCCGAGACGCAGCCGCGGATCTTCGCCGCCAGCATCGAATCGTTGGACACCGCCGTCGATGTCGCCCTGGAGGCGCCGTCGATCCACCGGCTGGTGGTGTTCGACTACCACCCGCAGGTCGACGACCACCGCGACGCCGTCGACGCCGCCCGCGCGCAGCTGGTGGACACCCCGGTGGTGGTGGAAACCCTGGCCGAGGTGCTGGACCGCGGCACCACGCTGCCGGCCCCCGCGCTGCCCGCCGTCGATGACGACGCGTTGGCGCTGCTGATCTACACCTCCGGCAGCACCGGCGCCCCCAAGGGCGCGATGTACCCGCAGCCCAATGTCGCCAAGATGTGGCGGCGGTCGGCCCGGAACTGGTTCGGGCCCAGCGCGGCGTCGATCACCCTGAACTTCATGCCGATGAGCCACGTCATGGGCCGCGGCATCCTGTACGGCACGCTCGGCAACGGTGGCACCGCGTACTTCGCGGCCCGCAGCGACCTGTCGACGCTGCTGGAGGACCTCACCCTGGTGCGGCCCACCGAGTTGAACTTCGTGCCCCGCATCTGGGAGATGCTGTTCCAGGAATTCCAGAGCGAGGTCGGCCGTCGCAGCGGTGACGCTGCCGACCGGGCGGACGTCGAGGCGCAGGTGCTGGCCGAACAGCGGCAGAACCTGCTCGGCGGGCGGTTCCACTTCGTGATGACCGGGTCGGCCCCGATCTCACCAGAGCTCAAGGCGTGGGTCGAGGCGCTGACCGAGCAGCATGTGCTCGACGGCTACGGCTCCACCGAGGCCGGCATGGTCTTGTTCGACGGGGAAATCCAGCGGCCGCCGGTGCTCGACTACAAGCTGGTCGACGTCCCGGACCTGGGCTATTTCGGCACCGACCAGCCCTACCCGCGCGGTGAGCTGCTGCTCAAGACCGAGAACATGTTCCCCGGCTACTACAAGCGGCCCGAGGTTACCGCCGGCGTGTTCGACGACGACGGTTACTACCGCACCGGCGACGTGGTCGCCGAGGTCGGCCCGGACAAGCTGGTGTACGTCGACCGCCGTAACAACGTGCTGAAACTGGCCCAGGGCGAGTTCGTCACCGTCGCCAAGCTGGAGGCGGTGTTCGGCAACAGCCCGCTGGTGCGGCAGATCTACGTCTACGGCAACAGCGCCCACCCGTATCTGCTGGCGGTGATCGTGCCGACCGAGGACGCGCTGGCCGAGCACTCCGTCGAGGCCCTGAAGCCGCTGATCGCCGAGTCGCTGCAGAACGTGGCCAAAGAGGCCGACCTGCAGTCCTACGAGGTGCCGCGCGACTTCCTCATCGAGACCACCCCGTTCACCCTGGAGAACGGGCTGCTCACCGGCATCCGCAAGCTGGCCTGGCCCAAGCTGAAGGCGCATTACGGCGAGCGGCTGGAGCAGCTGTACGCCGAGCTGGCCGAGGGTCAGACCAACGAGCTCAACGAGCTGCGCCGCAGCGGCGCCGAGGCGCCGGTGCTGCAAACCGTCAGCCGGGCCGCGGCCGCACTGCTGGGTGCGGCGGCCGGTGATCTGGCGCCCGAGGCGCACTTCACCGACCTGGGCGGCGACTCGTTGTCGGCGTTGACCTACGCCAACCTGCTGCATGAGATCTTCGACGTCGACGTGCCGGTGGGCGTGATCGTCAGCCCGGCGTCCGACCTGCAGGCCATCGCCGACTATGTCGAGGCCGAGCGGGCCGGCTCCAAGCGGCCCACGTTCGCCAGCGTGCACGGCCGCGACGCGGTCGAGGTCGCCGCCGCCGACCTGACGTTGGACAAGTTCCTCGACGCCGCCACGCTGGCCGCGGCTCCGACGCTGCCCGGCCCGAGCGAGCAGGTGCGCACCGTGCTGCTCACCGGCGCCACCGGCTTCCTGGGCCGCTACCTGGCGCTGGAGTGGCTGGAGCGGATGGCCACCGTCGACGGCACGCTGATCTGCCTGGTGCGCGCGAAGACTGATGCGGAGGCGCGGGCCCGGCTGGACAAGACGTTCGACAGCGGCGATGAGAAGCTGCTGGCCCGCTACACCGAGCTGGCCGCCAAGCACCTGGAGGTTATCGCCGGTGACAAGGGCGAGGCCAACCTCGGCCTGGACGCGGCGACCTGGCAGCGGCTGGCCGACACCGTCGACCTGATCGTCGACCCGGCGGCGCTGGTCAACCACGTGCTGCCGTACAGCCAGCTGTTCGGCCCCAACGCGTTGGGCACCGCCGAGCTGATCCGGATCGCGCTCACCACCAAGATCAAGCCGTTCACCTACGTGTCGACGATCGGGGTGGGCGACCAGATCACGCCCGGCAAGTTCACCGAGGACGCCGACGTGCGGGTGATGAGCCCGGTGCGGGCGATCAACGACGGCTACGCCAACGGCTACGGCAACAGCAAGTGGGCCGGCGAGGTGCTGCTGCGGGAGGCCAACGATCTGTGCGGGCTGCCGGTCGCGGTGTTCCGCTGCGACATGATCCTGGCCGACACCAGCTACGCGGGCCAGCTCAACCTGCCGGACATGTTCACCCGGATGATGCTGTCGCTGGTCGCCACCGGGATCGCGCCCGGTTCGTTCTACGAGCTGGACGCCGAGGGTAACCGGCAGCGCGCCCACTACGACGGCCTGCCGGTCGAGTTCATCGCCGAGGCCATCTCCACGCTGGGCGCCAAGGCCGGCGACGGGTTCGCCACCTACCACGTGATGAACCCGTACGACGACGGCATCGGCATGGACGAATACGTCGACTGGCTGATCGACGCCGGCTTCCCGGTCCGCCGGATCGCCGACTACGCCGAGTGGTTGCAGCGGTTTGAGACCACCCTGCGGGCGCTGCCGGAGAAGCAGCGTCAGGCGTCGCTGCTGCCGCTGCTGCACAACTACCAGAAGCCGGAGACGCCGATCTGCGGGTCGATCGCCCCGACCGACCGGTTCCGCGCCGCGGTGCAAGAGGCGAAAATCGGCCCGGACAAAGACATCCCGCATGTCACGCCGGCGGTGATCGTCAAGTACATCACCGACCTGCAGCTGCTGGGCCTGCTGTAGGTCGGCGAGCAGACGTAAAAGCCCCCAATGCAACGGCGCATTGGGGGCTTTTCGCGTGGGCTCCAGCGGGGCGCCGCTGAAATCGACGTCCAGATTGACACATAGCCCCCAGATCCGGGGGTTTGCGCCGTATGGACGTCGATTTCAGTGGCGCATGCTCGCAAAGAACGCCCGCACGTCGTCGACGAACAACTCCGGCTGCTCGAACGCGGCGAAGTGCCCGCCGCGCGGCATCGCCGTCCAGTGGGTGATGTTGTAGTTGGTCTCGCACCAGGACCGCGGTGGGCGGGAGATCTCCTTGGGGAACGACGCCACCCCGGTGGGCAACTCGACCCGGCCACCGTCGCGGAACGACGCAAACGACTCCCAGTACAGCCGCGCCGAGGACGCCCCGCTGGCGGTCACCCAGTACAGCATCACGTTGTCCAGCAACTCGTCCCGGGTCAACGCGTTCTCGGGGTGCCCGCCGCAGTCGGTCCACGCCCAGAACTTCTCCACGATCCAGGCCAACTGCGCGACCGGCGAATCCACCAGCCCGTAGCCCAGCGTCTGCGGCCGGGTGGACTGCTGCTTGGAATAGCCGGTGCCCCACCGTCGATGTTCTTTCATCGCGGCCAGCGCCGCGCGCTCGGCATCGGTGGGATTGCGCATCGCCTCGGCGGTCGGCATCGCGATCGGCATGTTGGTGTGAATCCCGACGCAGTGGCCGCCGTTGCGGCCGATCTGCGTGGTGACCGCCGCACCCCAGTCGCCGCCCTGCGCGCCGTAGCGCTCGTAGCCCAGCCGCGTCATCAACGTCTCCCAGGCCGCCGCGATCCGCTCGATGCCCCAGCCGGAACGCGACGGCTT
>PPEA01000580.1 GCA_002967005.1 Mycobacterium talmoniae | reverse complement strand
GGCCGACTACGAGCGGGTGCTGGCGCTGGCCGGACGGGCGCCTGGGTGCACCGGGCGGTCAGCGACCAGCTGGGTCGACCACGTCACCCGCAGCGTGCAAGACGGCACCTTGCCGCCGGCCGGCGGAACCTTGATCCGGCTGTTCCACGCCGAGACCGTCACCACCGACGTCGACACCGCGCTGGCGATCGCCGGAACCGCCGGGGTGGTCGGCGAACCCGGCGACGGCCTGGAGACCGGGCTGCGCTACCTGTCCCGGCAGACGGTGTGTTTGGGCGGCGGGTCCACCGAGATGGCCCGCAACGTCATCGCCGAACGGGTGCTGAACTTCCCCCGCGAATACGCCGCCGACCGCGGCGTGCCGTTCAACCAGGTGCGCCACGGCCGCGAGCGGTGAGGCCTACTTTGGCCGCGAGCGTGCACAAATGTCCGGGTTTCGCCGCGGTTTTGCGTACGTTTGCGCACGCTCGCGGCGGCGGCCAGCCGGGCGGCGCTTGACGGTGGAACCGCTACTTTTCTATCTTTACTAGATTACGGTCCGTAGGCCTGGAGAGGACCGGCGATGGGCAAAGTCGCGGGCAAGGTGGCGGTGATCAGCGGCGCGGCGCGCGGCCAGGGACGGTCACACGCCCGGATGCTCGCCGCCGAGGGCGCCGACATCATCGCGGTCGACGTGTGCCAGGACATCGCCACCAACGACTATCCGCTGGCCCGGCCCGAAGACCTGGACGAGACCGCGCGGCTGGTGGAAAAGGAAGGCCGCAGCGCGTTCACCGCGATCGCCGATGTCCGGGATCGGGTCGCGTTGGCGGCCGCGATCGACGCGGGGGTGGCCCAGTTCGGGCATTTGGACGTGGTGGTCGCCAACGCCGGCATCGCGCCGCTGACCGCCGGCGGGCCCACCCAGGCGTTCGCCGACGCCATCGACGTCGACCTGATCGGGGTGCTGAACCTGGTGCACGCCAGCCTCAAACACCTGCACGCCGGCGCGTCGATCATCGCCACCGGTTCGCTGGCAGCGTTTTTGGCCTCGCAGAACACCGGCGGTATCGACGCCGGGCCCGGCGGCGCGGGCTACGGCTTCGCCAAACAGGTCGTCGCGCACTACGTCAACGACCTGGCGTTGGCGTTGGCGCCCAACAATATTCGGGTCAACGCGATCCACCCGACGAACTGCAACACCCCTATGCTGCACAGCCGGCCGATGTATCGGGCGTTCCGGCCCGACCTCCCCAACCCGTCGCGCGCCGACGCCGAGCTCGCCTTCCCCGCGTTGCAGGTGATGCCGATTCCCTACATCGAGCCCGAAGACGTCAGCGAATTGGTGCTGTTCTTGGCGTCGGACGTCTCCCGGTATGTCACCGGTCAGCAGATCCGGGTTGACGCCGGCGGTTTCCTGCGCGCCAAACCCTGGTCCGGGCCCTAGCCGTCGGAGGGGCGCGTCGCGCGAGCAGACACAGAATCGCACGATACATGCGGTATCCGTGCGATTCTGCGTCTGCTCGCCGAGGGGCGCGAGGTCAGGCCGGGACCGGCTTGGCGATCTTGAACAGCTCCATCATGTTGCCGCCCATGATCTTTTCGATGTCGGCCTGCGGCAGACCGGCCAAATCATCGACGAAGGTGATCGGGTCCTTGAGGCCCTCGGGGTGCGGCCAGTCGGAGCCGAACACGATCCGGTCGGTGCCCACCATTTTGGCGATGTCGACGAAGTTGTCCTCCCAGAACGGGCTGATGTACACGCAGCGCTTGAATCCCTCGACCGGGTCCTCCGGGAACGACTGCGGCATCTTCGCGTAGACGCTCTTGAACTGCTTGAACAAATACGGCACCCAGTCGGCGCCGTTCTCGATCGACAACACCCGCAATTCCGGGTTGCGGAACAGCGCACCGTGGCAGACCAGCGCGCTCATCGCGTCCTCGATCGGACGCTTGCCCATCGCGACCATCCGGAACGCGGTGGGTTTGAACGGCAGGAATTCGTCGCCGGGCTCCCACACGTTGAGGAATTCCGAGTAGCCGCTGTCCGAGGCGTGCATGGACACCGGGATACCGGCCTTGATGCAGGCTTGCCAGAACGGGTCGAACTCCTCCAGCCCGAACGAGCGGGTGCCACGGTAGCCGGGCACCGGGGCGGGCCGCACCAGCACCGTTTTGGCGCCCCGCTGCAGACACCAGTCGAGTTCTTCCAGGGCGCGGTCGACGATCGGCAGGGTGATCACCGGGGTGGCGAAGATGCGGTCCTGGTAGTTGAACGACCAGGTCTCATACATCCACTGGTTCAGCGCGTGGATGACGTCGTGGATCAGCTCGGGATCGTCTTTCATCCGCTCCTCGACGAGGCTGGCCAGCGTCGGGAACATCAACGCGTAGTCGACGCCGAGCTCGTCCATCTTCTCCAGCCGCGGTCCCGGCTCGCGGAACGCCGGGATCGCCTTCATCGGCTCGCCCATCACCTCGCGGTAGCTCCTGCCGCCGCTGCCGTGCCGGAAGTACTCCTCCTGCGCGCCGGGGCGCGCGACCACCTCGAAGGTGGGGTTGGGGATGTAGTCGCTGATGTGCCCGCGCACGACGATCTTGGTGCGGCCCCGCACCTGGACGTAGTCGATGACGTGCTTGCGGTGATCCGGCAAGAACTTGGTCAGCGCCTCCTCGGTTTCGTACATGTGGTTGTCGGCGTCGAACACCGGGAAGGAAAGCTCGCGAGACGGCATGGCGACCTCCTGGACAGGGCTAACGCATCGCGGTAATGACGTTACCATCGGAGCGCGACGACGGTAATAGGACGAACGCGAATTACGTTTTGCGGGGCGCCGCACCGTCGGTCGGGTAGTCGACCACGGCGAAGTTGAGGGTGGCGGTGGCCGCCAGTTCGTCGTCGGAGCTGCGGAAGATGTCGACCTGGGCGATCACCGACCGCCGGCCCGCCCGCAAGATCTTGGGCACCGCCCGCGCGGCGCCCTCCCGAATCGGGCGCAGGTAGCGGACGGCCAGATCGGCGGTGGTCAACCCGTGGCCCGGCGGGATGAACCGCAGGCCGAACGCCCCGGCGGCCACGTCGGCCAAGGTGGCGATCAGACCGCCCTGCAGCGCCCCGGAGGTGTTGACCACCAAGGGGCTGACCGGGATTTCGGTGACGTAGGTGTCGTCACCGGCGTGGCCCAGCGCGGTACCCCGCATCCCGATCTGATCGAAGATGTCACCGAGCGACGTCGCCGGGGCGGGCGGGTCGGTGTCGGCGGTCAGCGCACCGACGCAGAAGTCGTGCAGCTGGCCGGCGTCGATCGGGGTGCCGGTCAATTCGGCGCCGAGCCAATGCAATCGCAGCGCGCCCAGCACAGTCTGCATGATGATCGCCGCCGCGGCGCCCACGTCGAGTCCGGGCCGAAATGCCCCCTCGGTGACCCCGCGCTGCACCAGGTCGCAGAACAACTGGTGCAGCGGGGACAGCACCCGGGCGTAGTCCCGCGGCCGGGTCTCGGCCAGGTGCTGGTTGTACAGGCTCAGCGCCCGGTTGAGGCTGTCCTGGGTGCTCGATTCGGGTTGGGCACTGATTCGGTCGATCACCAGCTTCAGCGCCGACGCGCTGTCCAGGCCGGTGGTCTCGGCCCGCCAGACCTGCGCCGATTGGGCCATCGTCTTGTCGAACAGCGCCAGCAGCAGGTCATCCTTGCTGGAGAAATGCTGGTAGAAGGCGCGCAGTGAGGTCTTGGAGCGGGCCACCACCTCTTGCACGGTGAAGTCGGTGCGCCCGGTTTCGCCGAGGATCGCGATCGCGGTCTTGATGAAGCGGGCATCGCGGGTGACGGGTTCGTCCGGGTGGTTCGTGTCGGGCATGGGACCTCCCGCTTCCTGTCGGTGCGCCGATAACGCCGTGAGAATGAGGTTACCGCGCCGCATTGCGTCGTGGGTGACCAGAATGGCGGGTAGCCGCGGCAGTGCGCCACGGCGTCACTGCCGACCGTGGACAAAATTGTCCGGAGGTGCGCAATCAACCGCACCGCGCCGATGTCTCTGCCATACTCCGGCCATGGACCTCAAAGACCGCGTGTTTCGCAATCCGCTGGAATGGAACTTCGGCGAGAAGCTGGGTCTCAAGCATATTCAGAAATACATTTACCCCTTCGTGACGCGTCGGTTTGCCGACGACGACGTGGTTTTCATCAACTACGGCTACGAAGAGGATCCGCCGATGGGTCTAGCGCTGGACGCCGACGACGAACCCAACCGGTACTGCATCCAGCTCTACCACAGCACCGCGACCCAGGCGGACGATCTCCGCGGCAAGCGGGTGCTCGAGGTCGGGTGCGGGCACGGCGGCGGGGCCTCCTACCTGACGCGCACGCTGCAGCCGGCGTCCTACACCGGACTGGACCTGAACTCCGCCGGGATCGCCTTTTGTCAAAAGCGGCACAACCTGCCCGGCCTGAAGTTCGTGCAAGGCGACGCCGAGAAGCTGCCCTTTCCCGACGAATCCTTCGACGCGGTGATCAATATCGAATCGTCGGTGCACTATCCGCATTTCCCGGTTTTCCTTACCGAGGTAGCGCGCGTGCTGTCGCCGGGCGGGCATTTCCTGTACGCCGATTCGCGATTGACCGACGGTTTCGCGGCCTGGGACGAGGCGCTGGCCAACGGGCCGTTGCGGATGCTGTCGCAGCGGGAGATCAACGCCGAGGTGGTGCGCGGGTTGGAGAAGAATGCGCAGCACACCCAAGACGTGATCGACCGCCACGTGCCGGGACTGGTCCGCGGGTTAACCCGCGCGCAAGGCTCCTGGGTATTGCGGACCCTGCAAACCGGGCGGATGTCGTACCGGATGTACTGCTTCGTCAAGGACTAAGCCTGGGGTGCAGCACCTCAGAAGTTGTTGCAGGTGTTGAAAACCCCTTGGATGATCGCCAAGTTCTGGTCGGCCCCCGGCGTGCTGGCGAGTTGATCAGCCAGCTGCTGGCGCTGGTCGGGATTCGCGGCGAGGAACTGACGCAGAAAATTCTGCTGCATCGGCGATGAGTTGAATTGCGCGGCAGCGGCCGGGTCCTGCGCCTTGAGCGCCGCCACCACTTGCGGATAACTGCAGGTGGTATTGACGATCGGCCCCAGATCGGGGTCGGCGGATGCGATCCCCGCCCCGGCCGTCAACGACAACGCCGCACCGCCCACCGCGACAGCCAGCCTGGTCAACGACAGTTTGACCATTGTGGACTCCTTCCGACGGAATGCCCCGACTCTAATCGCCCAGCTCACAGCGTGTGGGCGGTTCGCCGCCATCCGATCAGGCGCGGTCGTGGAGAGTGACCTGGTAGCCGTCGGGGTCGGCGAAGGTGAATGTTCGACCGAAGGGGCCGTCGATCGGTGGGGAGACGATGGTGTGCCCGTCGGCGGCCAGCGCGTCGTGGATGGCCTGGACGTCGGTGGCGTGAAGCCAGATCGCGGCACCGATGCCGGGCTGGGCCACGGATGCGAGATCGGTGCCGGGGATGAGGTCGCGGATTGCGAACGCGATCGGCTTCGTCTCGAAGACGACGGCGTGCGGAGGTCCGGCCTTTGAGCGGACGAGGCCGAGGTACCGCTCGTAGAACGCTTGCGAAGCGTCGAGGTCGCGCGCTTGCAGCGAGATGAAGTCGGGACCGGTGGCGGGCATGGGGAGGCTCCTTCGCGTCGTGTCAGATTTCTGACATAGGTCAATCTATGTCAGAATTCTGACATGGGTCAAGACGGTGCCGGCGTCGATCTTGAGACGTCACTGGGCTACCTGCTGAAAGAGGCGTCGAGCGTCCTGCGCGCAGCCATGGAGGAGGTGCTGCGGCCACTCGGGATGAGCGTGACGCACTACGCCTGCCTCGAGCTGCTGGCTCAACGACCGGGCTTGTCGAACTCCGAGCTCGCCCGGGGCGCGTTCGTGACACGGCAGTCGATGAACGTGCTGCTCCAGGCCCTCGAACGAGACGGCTACGTGACCAGGCCCGCGGAGGCGCCCGTCGGGAAGGTTCTTCCCACCCGGCTCACGCCTCGCGGCCGACGCAGCCTTCAGAAGGCGAGCGCCGCGGTCCGATCCGTCGAGGTCCGCATGCTGGCCGGCCTGACCGAGGCCGAGCAGTCAGCCGCGTTGCGGATCCTGCGGAGCATGATCGAATCCCTGCGCGACGGCAACCACGGCGCATAGCGCATTGCCGTCGCCCCTGCCCGGCGACCTCGAAGCTGCGCACCGTGGCTGCAGGCGTGACCGCGACCCGGGTGGTTTGCACGACTCTGCGACACCGATTTGCCAGGCTTCGCACAGCCTCTTTTCTTACTATCCGTGCATGCCCATCAACCGACGAAAAATGCTGGGAGGAGCAGGCGTTGCCGGAGTGGCGGCGCTGGGCGGAGCGGGCGTCGACCGGGCGTTATCCGGCGGCCCCGCCGGCTATCCGACTGATAAAGAGGAGGGGCCAGTGACCGCTGACGCCACACGCTTCGGGGATCCCCGGATACCCGCCGAGCTCATCACCACGCAATCACATCTCTTTCATCTCGGCGCCTTGCCCGCCACCACCTTCGACGGTAGCTCGCTGCGCCAGGCTCACGAAGACAACTTCCCAATCCTCAAAGGCCAGCAGGCCAGCGTTGTGTTCGTCACGTTGCAGCCGGGCGGCATCCGGGAGCCGCACTGGCATCCGAGTGCGTGGGAGATCAACGTCATCACCAGTGGCGTCGCGACCTGGACCCTGCTGGATCCCGTTGGCAACACGGAAACTTTCGACGCTCATCCCGGTGACGTGGTGTTCGCGCCGCAAGGCTCGCTGCACTACTTCGAGAACAAGGGCCACGAAGACTTGAACCTGGTCATCGTGTTCAACGCGAGCACTCAAGAAGGCAAGGACGACATCGGGATCGGCGCATCAATCAGCAAACTGCCGCCGCACGTGCTGTCCGCGCTGTTCGGTGTTCCGTCCGAGACGTTCACGTCGTTCAAGAAGATCGACAAGTCGGTCACGATACTTCGGTCGCAGTAGGCGAGCTGAGTGCGCGGTCGATGAACGTGGACCGGTCGCCGGCGTCGGGGGCCACACCGATCAGGGCCCGCAGATAGATCGGCGCCAGGATGCAGTCCAGCACGTCGAGGTAGTGCAGGGCAGGCTCGCCGCGGTCGCGGGCCCGGTCCAGCATGGCCTGGATTTGGGTGGCACGGTGCTGCGCCGGAGTGATGGCCTGTGCGTCGCTGAGGTCGTGGGCGCTCGAGTTCACCGCGGCCGAAGGCGCCGGAGCGCACTGCCAATCCGGGGCGCAGCGCCTGGCCCTCGGGCGCATCTACAACTGGCTCGACGAGGTCCTGGGCGGACCCGACCACACGCCCGAACACACCGATCACACCAAGGAGTAACCCCATGAACAGCAGGCGATTTGCCGGCAAAACCGCTGCTGCGCACCGAGACTGCGTCCAGGGCACCGAGCCTGCGGTAGCGGCGTCGAGACTGAACTCACGTCGGCGAGGCTGAACACACGGCATCGAGTCTGCGTCCAGGGCGTCGAGCCTGCGCTCAGGGCGCCGACTCTGCGCACAGGCCCACTATCGGCGCGAAAATACGGCGTCGCCGCAGTCTCGGTGCCCTGACCGCAGTCTCGAGGCCGTGGCTTCAGTCTCGATGCCCTCACGTCAGGCTCGAGGCCCTCACTTCAGTCTCGATGCCCAACACTGCGCCCGCGACACGAACGACAGGACCAAAACGGGCCACCGCTAGACCGGTGGTACCGGGATCTCGGCGGTGACGGCGTCGTCGTCGGGGTCGTCCTCGCCCAGCAGCAGGGACCGCGCCACCGGACGCGGTGCGTACGGCCGCAGCAGGGCGCTGGCCGGGCGCGGACGCACCGCCTGCGGCCACCAGAACCACCGCCCCAGCAGCGCGGCGATCGACGGTGTCAGGAACGACCGCACGATCAAGGTGTCGAACATCAGGCCCAGCCCAATCGTGGTGCCGACCTGGCCGATGATCCGCAGATCGCTGACCACCATCGAGGCCATCGTGAACGCGAACACCAGCCCCGCCGAGGTGACGACTTTGCCGGTGCCGCCCATCGCGCGGATGATGCCGGTGTTTAGGCCCGCGCCGATTTCTTCCTTGAAACGGGAGACCAGCAACAGGTTGTAGTCGGACCCCACCGCCAACAGGACGATCACCGACATCGCCAGCACCATCCAATGCAGCTTGATGCCGAGGATGTACTGCCAAATCAGCACGGACAGCCCGAACGAGGCGCCCAGCGACAGCGCCACCGTGCCCACGATCACCAGGGCGGCGACAAAGCTGCGGGTGATGATCAGCATGATCGTGAAGATCAGGCACAGCGACGCGACTCCCGCGATCAACAGATCGTATTTGGAGCCGTCCCGCCAGTCTTTATAGGTCGATGCGGTGCCGGCCATGTAGATCTTGGCGTCCTGCAGCGGGGTGCCCTTGAGCGCCTCCTCGGCCGCGGTCTTGATCTTGTCGATCCGCGCTATCCCCTCGGGGGTCGTGGGGTCGCCGCGATGGGAGATGAACAGCCGGGCCGCTTTCCCGTCGGGGGACAGGAACGAACTCATCGCGCGCTGGAAGTCCTTGTTCTGGAACACTTCCGGAGGCAGATAGAAGGAATCGTCGTTTTTGGCCGCATCGAACGCCTGACCCATCGCGGTCGCGTCCTCGCTCATGTCGTCCATCTCGTCGAAGATCCCGGACATGGTGCTGTGCATGGTGAGCGTCATGGTGCGCATGCTGCGCATGGTCGCGATCATCGGCGGGAACTGGGTGAGCAGTTGCGGCAACAGCGCATCGATGTGGTCAAGTTCCTTGACGACGTCCGCCAGCTTGTCGCTCAGCTCGTCAACACTGTCGATCGAATCGAAGATGGCTCGTATCGACCAGCAGATGGGAATGTCGTAGCAGTGTGGTTCCCAGTAGAAGTAGTTGCGGATCGGCCGCCAGAAATCCTCAAAATCCGCAATATGGTTCCGCAGGTCCGCGGTGATTTCCTCCATCTCATGCGTCTTGCCGACCATGCGATGGGTCGTGTTGGTGAGTTGTTGGGTCAGACCGTACATGCGCTGCATGATGCCGATCATTTCGGTCATCTCGTCAGCCTGTTTGAGCATCTCCTTCATTTGGTCCTTCTGGAAATGCAGGGTCTGCATCTGGCTGGCGTTTTGCATGCTGAGCAGGAACGGTATCGACGTGTGGTCGATCGGGGTCCCCTCGGGCCGCGTGATGCCCTGCACCCGGGAAATGCCGGGCACCCGGAAGACGCCCTTGGCCAGTTTGTTCAGCACCAGGAAGTCCGTCGGGTTGCGCATGTCGTGATTGGCCTCGATCAGCAGGATCTCGGGCATCATCCGGGCTTGGGAGAAATGGCGGTCGGCGGCCGCGTAGCCTGGTTGGCGGGAATGTCTTTGGGGATGTAGAGCCGGTCGTTGTAGCTGGTCTTATAGCCCGGCAGGGTGAGCAGCCCGATCAGCGCGATCGCGCAGGTGGCCACCAGAATCGGCCCGGGCCAGCGGACGATCGCGGTGCCGACCCGTCGCCAGCGCCGGACGCGGATCCTGCGCTTGGGGTCGAACAGCCCGACGCGGCTGCCGACGGCCAGCGCCGCCGGGACCAGGGTCAGCGCGACCGCGACCGCGACCAGCATCCCCACCGCGCACGGCACACCAATGGTCTGGAAGTACGGCATCCGGGCAAAGCTGAGACAGAAGATGGCCCCGGCGATCGTCAAACCGGACGCCAAGACGACGGGCGCGACCCCGCGGTAGGTGGTGTAGTACGCCTGCTCGCGGTCCTGGCCGGCCTGGCGCGCCTCCTGATAGCGGCCGAAGAAGAAGATCCCGTAATCGGTTCCGGCCGCGATCCCGAGCGACACCAACAGATTGATCGCGAACGTCGACAGCACCAGGACATTGCTATGGCCGAGAAACGCGACGATCCCGCGTGCCGCGGCCAATTCGATCCCAACCATGGTCAGCAGCAGCACCACGGTGATCACCGAGCGGTATACCAGCAGCAGCATCGTGAAGATCATCGCCACGGTGACCGCGGTGATCTTCAGGATGGATTTGTTGCCGCTGTGCTGCATATCGGAGTTCAGCGGTGCGGGGCCGGTGACATAGACCTTCACCCCGGGCGGCGGGGGCGTCCGCTGGACGATATTGCGGACCGCCGCCACGGACTCGTCGCCCAACGTCGTGCCTTGGTTGCCAGCGAGATTCAGTTGCACATACGTGGCTTTACCGTCGTCGCTTTGCACACCGGACGCGGTGAGGCGATCCCCCCACAGGTCCTGCACATGCTCGACATGCTTGGGATCGTCGCGAAGGTCGCGCATCAATCCGGCGTAGTAGGCGTGCGCGTCGTCGCCGAGCGGCTGCTGGCCCTCCAGCACGATCATCGCGAAGCTATCCGAATCGGATTCCTTGAAGTCCTTGCCCATCCGCAGCATCGCCTGCACCGACGGCGCGTCCTGGGGACTCAGCGACACGGAATGTTCTTGGCCGACCTCCTCCAGCGACGGGATCGCCAGCGTCACCACCAACACCAGCGCTATCCACGCCAGGATGATGAGCGGCGACAGCGTGCGGATCACCCGCGCGATGAGCGGCGGTCGGGGGTGTTCGGCGCTCAATTCGCCTCCTACCGCTGCTCTCCCAGCAGCAGGGCACGCACCAAGGGCCGAGGCCCGGCCGACCGAAGCAGGGTGCTGGCGGGGCGGGGGCGTACCCGTTGCGGCCACCAGAACCAACGGCCCAGCAGCGCCGCGATCGACGGGGTCATGAACGCCCGCACCACCAGGGTGTCGAACAACAGGCCCAGGCCGATCGTGCTCCCGACCTGGCCGATGACACGCAGGTCGCTGACCACCATGGACATCATGGTGAACGCGAACACCAACCCCGCCGACGTGACGACCTTGCCGGTGCCGCCCATCGCCCGGATGAGGCCCGTCTTGATCCCGGCGCCGAGTTCCTCCTTCATCCGGGACACCAGCAACAGGTTGTAGTCAGATCCGACCGCCAACAGCAGGATCACCGACATCACCAGGACCATCCAGTGGATTTGGATGCCGAGGATGTACTGCCAGACCAGCACCGACAACCCGAACGACGCGCCCAGCGACAGCGCCACCGTCCCCACGATCACCAGGGCGGCGACAAAGCTGCGGGTGATGATCAGCATGATCGTGAAAATGAGGCACAGCGCGCCGACGCCCGCGATCAACAGGTCGTATTTGGAGCCGTCCACCAGGTCCTTCACCATCGCCGCGCTGCCGGTGAGGTAGATCTTGGCGCTTTCCAGCGGCGTCCCCTTGAGCGCCTCCTCGGCCGCGGTATTGATCGCGTCGACCCGCGCCATGCCCTCGGTGGTCGCCGGGTCGCCCCGCTGCGAAATGAGCATGCGGGCGGCCTTCCCGTCCGGCGACAGGAACACCTTCATGACGCGCTTGAAGTCCTTATTCTTGAGCACATCCGGCGGCAGGTAGAAGGAATCGTCGTTCTTGGCCGCGTCGAACGCCTTGCCCATGGCCGTCGGGTCGTCGTTGGCGTCCTCCATCTGCCCGAAGATCCCGGACATGGTGCTGTGCATCGTGAGCATCATGGTCCGGGTGCGCTGCATGGTCCCGATCATCGGCGGAAACTGTTGCAGGATCTGGGGCATCAGCAGGTCCAGCTGGTCGAGGTCTTTGACCAGGTCTTCCAGCTTGCCGCTGATCTCGTCGACCCCGTCGATCGAATCGAAGATGGATTTCAGCGACCAGCAGATGGGGATGTCGTAGCAGTGCTGTTCCCAGTAGAAGTAGTTGCGGATGGGCCGCCAGAAATCCTCGAAGTCCGAGATGTGGTCCCGCAACTCCTCGGTGATTTCGGTCATCTCGTGGGTTTGGGCGACCATATGGTGCGTCGTGTTGGTGAGTTGTTGCATCAACCCGTACATGCGTTGCATCAGCTTGATCGTTTCGGCCAGATCGGCGGCCTGCTTGAGCAGGTCGTTCATCCGGTCCTTCTGAAACTTCATGTTCTGCAGCTGGCTGGCGTTGGACATGCTGAGCATGAACGGAATCGAGGTGTGTTCGATCGGGGTGCCTTCGGGCCGCGTGATGGACTGCACGCTGGCAATGCCGGGCACGGCAAACACGCCCTTGGCGACCTTGTTCAGCACCAGGAGATCGGCCGGATTGCGCATATCGCGGTTGGCTTCGATCAACAAAATCTCGGGCATCATCATCCGCGACTGGGGGAAGTGACGCTCGGCGGCGGCGAACCCCAGATTGCCCGGGATGTCTTTAGGGATGTACCTCTGGTCGTTGTAGCTGGGTTTGTACCCCGGTAGGGTCAGCAGGCCGATCAGCGCGACCGCGACGGCCGCGGTGAGGATGGGTGCGGGCCACCGCGCGATCGCCGTGCCGATCCGCCGCCAGCGACGAACTTTGATCTTCCGTTTACGTTCGAACAAACCGACCCGGCCACCGACCACCAGCACCGCCGGAACCAGCGTCAGCGCCACCGCCACCGCGACCAAGATCCCCACCGCACAGGGGACGCCCAGGACCTGGAACGACGGCAAGCGGGTAAAGCTCAGGCAGTAAACCGCGCCGGCGATCGTCGCGCCGGAGGCCAAGACCACCCGGGCGGTGCCGCGATAGGTGGTGTAGAACGCCGTCGCCTTATCCTCGCCGGCCTGCCGCGCCTCCTGATACCGCCCCATGAAAAAGATCCCGTAATCGGTTCCGGCGGCGATCCCGACGGAGACCAGCAGATTCACGGCGTAGGTCGTCAGGCCAACGAGCTGGTGATAGCCGAGGAACGCGACAATCCCTCGGGCCACCTGCAATTCCATGCCGACCATCAGCAACAACAGGACGACGGTGATGATCGACCGGTAGACCAGGAACAACATCGTGAAGATCACCGCGATGCTGACCACGGTGATGAGCAGGACGGTCCGGTCGCCGCTGTGGCCCAGATCCGCGGCGAGCGCGGCCGGTCCGGTGACGTACGTGGTGACCCCCGGCGGCGCCGGCGTTCGCCGCACGATGTCCCGGACGGCTTGCACCGAGTCGTTCGCCGCCGCTTGGCCCAGGTTGCCGGCGAGATCCACCTGAACATAGGTGGCTTTATCGTCGGCGCTTTGCGCGGCGCCCGCCGTTAGCGGATCCCCCCAGAAATCATGGATGTGCTGCACATGCTTGGGATCGTCTTTCAATTGACGAATCAGCCGATCGTAATATTCATGCGCAGCGTCGCCCAGGGGTTGCTGACCCTCCAAGACGATCATCGCCACACTCTCGGAATTGGATTCCTTGAAATCCTTACCCATACGCGTCATCGCTTTGATCGACGGCGCATCTTGGGGGGTGAGCGAGACGGTGTGTTCTTTTTCGACCTGCTCCAGTGGGGGGACGCCGAGTGTCACGATGATGGTGATCGCCAGCCACGCCAAAATGATGAGCACCGCAAACCGGTGGATCGTCCGGGCGACGAATGGAGGCCGGGGCTGTTGATCCATGCCGCCGCCGCTCATGCGTTTTTCAGCAAGCAGAAGGTGAAGGCGTTCACTTCGTTCGAGGTTCGTTCGGCTTTGACTTCGTCGTCCACCACGATTCGACAACCGATGCTGTCACCATCGCCCTGCGCGACGACGTTTCCTACGGTCGCGGCCTTGGTGATCTCGAACTGCAATGACCAGGGCAACTGCGCGCCCTCCACCAGCTGCGGTTCGGCATTGACGTCGAAATAGCTGATGTCGGCCACTGTTCCCGGTGGTCCAAAGACCTCGTATGTCAAGTGCTTGGGGTCGAAAGGTTTGGTGTCGTTGATTTTGGTGTCGGCATACGAGGGACGCTTCTCAGAGCCGAAGATGCCGTGCAGCCGCGATACCGTTAATCCGCCGGCACCCATTACGACGAGGATGACCAGCGGGATCCACAGCCGCCTCAGGATTCTGGAAATCGTGAACCCCTTCCACCCGTTTTGCTACCCGCCGCCATGTGAGCCGCTCGCCGATGCAACTACACATCGACCGCGACACGCCAGAGGCAGGTAGTTCGAATGCAGGGGCCGGCGCCGGTCAGCCATGCGGCGCCGCGGGGAGCGTGACTAGATCTCAACGAGTAAGCCATGCCGGTGGCCTCCCTGTCGGCTCGTTCCCAACCCGTTAGGGGAGCGTAATGCATACCGCGTGCGTAAACGCGGTTATTGGCGTTCTGCATCCACCCGCAAATCGCCCGATCCGCGTTATCCACGGGCGATTCCTTCCGGAGCGACGGCGGATAAGAGAGGTTACGGCCACGGGGCGCCGACGGTCGGGGCAGCGGGGCGCTCACCGGGCCTGCAGCGAGGGTCGACGTACCCCCGCGGGCGGGCGCAGCGACCCGGTGCCCGGCCGGTAGTGCAACCGCCACAAAGCCAAACGGCTCGCCGCGGGGCATAATGCCGTAAATCGCCCCCTATAGGGCCCGGGTGGTGCGCCAATTACCGGGTCGGGTCCGGGGGGACGTCGGGAGGCCGCGGCAGGAACTTTCCCGAAACCCCGCACGGACTCCGTTGGGCTCCAGTAAGTTTTGGGCCGGAACGGTTGCACTCATGTCAATTAGTTAGGTGGTCTGGAGGACCGGTTGAGCATCAATCCGTTCGACGACGACAGTGGCAGCTTTTTCGTCTTGGTCAACGACGAGGAGCAACACAGCCTGTGGCCGACCTTCGCCGATGTTCCGGCGGGTTGGCGGGTGGTTTATGGCGAAGCGGACCGCGCTGCGTGCTTGGACTACATCGAACAGAACTGGACCGATATCCGGCCGAAGAGCCTGCGTGACAGGCTGGCCGAGGGCCGGAGGTCGGATCGGTAAACCGTCTGGGGGAGCCGGATGGAGCTTGAGAAGCAGGGAGTTCCGCTAACACGCGGACAGCTAGATATCTGGCTTGCTCAGGAAACGGATCAGTTCGACACGGGGTGGCAGCTTGGCCTATTCGTGAGAATTGAGGGCCCGGTAGAACGTGATGCCCTCGAATGGGCGATTCGCCGGGCAATACGCGACGCCGAACCAGCGCGGGCCGCCTTCTTCGAAGTGGATGGCCAGGTTTTCCAGAAGGCGCTCGACGACCCGGATATCGCGCTGCCGTTCCATGACCTCACCGGCGCGCCCGACCCGGTGTCCGAAGCCCGCGAGATCGCGTCGTCGATTCAACGCACGCCGATGCCGCTGACGGGCCCGCTCCTAAAATTCGCCCTATTCCGGACGCGCCCCGATGAATTCTGCTTGTTCGTGTGCTGTCACCACATCGTCTTAGACGGATCGGGCATCGCGCTGGTGGGCTATCGAATTGCGTCCGTCTATTCTGCACTTATTTCCGGTGCACCCATTCCTGGGGCTGTCCTTGGATCGTTACAGGACTTGGTGAGCTGCGAGTCCGCGTACGAGGCGTCCGACGAGTATCTCGAAGACCAGGCGTATTGGACGAGAAACCTCCCGTCGGAAAACGAGCCACAGTATCGGCTGCCGCACACCGCCGACCACGATCCGCATGCGCTGTCTGAGCCGGCCCAGTTGGATCCGGTGCTCCTTCGGCGAGTGCAAGAGCTCGCCGAAGTGTGGAAGGTGCCGCGATCAGCGGTGATCACCGCGGCGTGCGCTCTGCTGGTGCGTCGGTGGTGCGCCGAGGGCAACGAGGTGGTCCTCAACCTCCCGGTCAGTAGGCGGGTGCAACCGGAGTCGAAGACGCTGCCGGCGATGCTTGCCGGGGTGGTGCCGCTGGTGTTGCGGGTTTCACCGGGAGCTACGGTGGCCGATTTTTGCGCGCAGGTTGATGCGCGAATACAAGAAGCGGTGCAGCATCAGCGGTTTCCGGTGCAAGCATTGGAGCGCAAAGTCAGTCCCGGCGGCCCGCAGGTCGCCGACCGGGTGAGCGTCAATTTCCTTCCGGCCACCTTTGGGCTGGATTTAGGTGCCGCTACGGCGACGGCGTCGTACACGAATCCCGGGCTCGTGGGTGCCTTCGGGTTGAACTTCTCCAACCTGGGCGACGACCTGTTTCTGCGCACCGCGGGCGTGGGGCAACCCTTTGCGAATTTCGACGTCATCGACCTAGCCGGACGGTTGCAGCGGGTGCTGGTGGCGATGACCGCCGATCCGGGACGGCTGCTGGCCTCGATCGATGTGCTCGATTCCGGTGACTACACCCGGCTGGACGGCTGGAGCAATCGGGCGGTGTTGACCCAGCCGGCGGGCGCGGCGGTGTCGATTCCGGTGTTGTTCGCCGAGCAGGTGGCGCGGGCCCCGGAGGCGGTGGCGATCCGCGACGGGGCCCGGTCCTGGACGTACCGCGAGGTTGACCAGGCCGCGAACCGGTTGGCGCATCTGCTGGC
>PPEA01000058.1 GCA_002967005.1 Mycobacterium talmoniae | reverse complement strand
GATGGCCGATCTGATCGCCGCGGGCGCGCGCACGCTGACCTTCGTGCGGTCCCGCCGCGGTGCGGAATTGACCGCGCTGAGCGCCCGGGCCCGGTTGCAGGACATCGCCCCCGAACTGGCCGGCAAGGTGGCGTCCTACCGGGCCGGTTACCTCGCCGAAGACCGTCGCGCCCTCGAACATGCGTTGGCCGACGGTGAGCTGCGCGGCTTGGCCACCACCAGCGCACTGGAATTGGGCGTCGACATCGCCGGACTGGACGCGGTGGTGCTGGCCGGCTTTCCCGGCACGGTCACCTCGTTCTGGCAGCAGGCCGGCCGGTCGGGGCGACGCGGTCAGGGCGCGCTGATCGTGTTGGTCGCCCGGGACGACCCGCTGGACACCTACCTGGTCCATCACCCGGAGGCGTTGCTGGACAAGCCGATTGAGCAGGTGGTCATCGACCCCGCTAACCCCTACGTGCTGGGGCCGCAGTTGCTGTGCGCAGCAACCGAACTCCCCCTCGAGGAGGGTGAGGTCGATCGGCTGGGCGCCACCCAGGTGGCCGCGGCGCTGGTCGACGACGGGCTGCTGCGCCGGCGCTCCGGCCGATACTTCCCGGCTCCCGAGGTTGATCCGCACCCCGGGGTCGACATCCGCGGCTCCACCGGCGGCCAAATCGCCATCGTGGAGGCCGACACCGGGCGGCTGCTGGGCGGCGTGGGCGCCGGGCAGGCCCCGGCAGCGGTGCATCCCGGCGCGGTGTATCTGCACCAGGGCGAGGTGTATCTGGTCGACTCGCTGGACTTGCCCGGCGGGGTCGCCTTCGTGCACAGCGAGGATCCGGGCTACGCCACGTTCGCGCGCGAACTCACCAACATCACCGTGACCGGCGAGGGTGAACGCGCGACGTTCGGGTCGGTCCGCCTGGGCCTGGTTCCGGTGAGCGTGACCAATCAGGTCGTCGGGTATCTACGCCGCCGACTCGACGGGGAGGTGCTCGACTTCGTCGAGTTGGACATGCCGGCGTCCACGCTGCCCACCACCGCGGTCGTGTACACGGTCACCCCGGACGCGCTGGCAGAGCACGGCGTCGATCTGCCCCGAATCCCGGGGGCGTTGCACGCCGCCGAACACGCGGCGATCGGGCTGCTGCCGCTGGTCGCCAGCTGCGACCGCGGCGACATCGGCGGGTTGTCCACCGCCATCGGTCCGGCCGCGCTGGGCGGGTTGCCCAGCGTCTTCGTCTACGACGCTATCCGGGCGGGGCGGGATTCGCCGAACGCGGATTCCATGCGGCGACGACCTGGCTGGCCGCGACGGCGGCGGCCATCGAGTCCTGCGAATGCCCCCGCGGCTGCCCGTCGTGTGTGCAATCCCCCAAGTGCGGCAACGGCAACGAGCCGCTGGACAAGGCCGGCGCCACCCGAGTGTTGCGTCTGGTGCTCAGCGAACTGACGCACCACAGCTGACCCACGCCGTCGGCGACCGGACCCCTCGAACGGTCGACTCCCATGGACCAGTGTCCTCGACCGCCCGCAACGCCTTCCTCACCGTGCAGAAGAGCGGGCGTGCCGAATACGCGACACAGCGCAACGAACGGTCGGACAACGCGATCCGTTCCCAATCCCGAAGCTCGGGTGCAGCCGAAAAATACCTGGCCGCCGGGGTCGGCGCAACTTATCAGCTAACTTTGGCCGGTGGTCGTCGGCTTGACGGGCGCCAACGATCCCGCGGGATTCCCGGCGCCGACCGAGCCAACCGCGCGGCGTTGGGCCGGTAAAATCCTCGGGTATGGCCCACGACTGGCTGCTCGTGGAAACGTTGGGCAACGAACCCGCCGTGGTCGCCCAAGGGCGCCAGTTGAAAAACCTCGTCCCGATCTCGGTGTTTCTGCGCCGCAACCCGCATCTCGCCGCGATCCAGACCGCCATCGCCGAGTCGGTGCAGACCGGTCAAAGCCTGGCCAGCATCACCGCCAAGAGCGACCGGGTGATCCGCACCGAGCCGGTGCGGATGTCCGACGGCCGGGTGCACGGGGTCCATGTCTGGAGCGGGCCGGCGAACACCGAGCCGCCCGACCGGCCGATCCCGGGCCCGCTGAAGTGGGATCTGACCCTCGGGGTGGCCACCGACACCACCGAATCGCTGGCCAACAGCGGCAAGAACCCCGAGGTCGAAGCCACCCACGGCCGGGCGTTCGCCGAGGACCTGCCCACCCGCGACTTCAACCCGAACGAAAGCAAGATCCTGGCCTTGGCGATCAAGGCCCAACCGGGTCAAACGCTGTGCAGCAGCTGGGATGTCACCGACTGGCAGGGCAACACCATCCGGGTGGGTTTCGTGGCGCGCAATGCCCTGGAGCCGGGGCCCGGCGGCCGTGAGCATCTGATCTCGCGCGGGATGAACTGGCGCGGCGAACTCGAGGGCGGCGCGCTGCCGCCCGACCAGCTAGCGCAGCGGATCCTCAACGGGTTGGCGCAGCCCGGGGTGCATCGGGCGCTGGTCGACCTGCAGCGATGGACGCTGCTGAAGTGGCTCGACGAGCCGTGCCCGTTCTACGACTGGCGGGCCACCGAGACCAGCGCGCAACGGATCCATCCCGACGACGAGCATCTGATGCGGCCGATGACGGCGGAATTCGCGGTCGGGGCCACCGCCCGGGTGCTGCGGCTGCGTGGCCATGACGGGTCCTGGGTGCCGTTGCACGTCACCGTCAACCGCGTCGAACTCGACGACAACACCTTCGCCGGGCTGGTCGCGCTGCGTCTGCCGACCGCCGACGAACTCGCCGAGGCACAGCTGCGCGAGGCCGACTCGCCGGCGTCGTCGTAGCCCTATGA
>PPEA01000579.1 GCA_002967005.1 Mycobacterium talmoniae | reverse complement strand
GTGTCGTCGCCGGGCGGGCGCGGTGCGTTGCGGGCGCGCGGACCAGGACCGCGGGGTCGGGGGTTCTTGCAGTAGGTGTACAGGTACGGCTCGGGATAGTTCGGCAACGCCGGCGGCAGCGCCGGAAGCCCGTAGTCGCAGCTGTAGCGGGGATACAGGTCCACGAGCACCCAGACCGCGCCGTCGCGTACCACACCGGCGAGCGCTTCCACCGCGGAGCCGCCGCGATCCGAGTTGACGAGTTCGTTCAGGGCGGGCAGCCGCACCGACGACAGCTGCGCGGTAGTGGCGAGATTGCCCAGCAGCTGCACCATCGTGTCGGAGTTGTCCTCGATGATTTTGTCCAGCGCGGTCAGTGGTCGCTGGCCGCGGTCGACCAGGCTGCGGAATCCCCCGTCCATCGAACGGGTGCCGCGCAGGATGTCGTGCAGGTTCTGCGAGGTGTGCATCAACCCCGAGTTGGTCTCGACGAGGGTGGTCAACACCGTCCGGCTGGTGCGCAACACACTGACCGTTTGGGGAAGTACGGAATCGAGGGCCGATATCAGGAACACCCCGCCGTCGAGCAAGGCCGCCAGTTTCGCGGGCCCCTGATTCGACACCCGAAGTTCGGTGGTGATGGCGGCCAGCTTGTCCGGGTCCACCTGCGCCAGCATCCCGTTGGCGTCGGCGAGCAGTTGCGCCAGTGACACCGGTACGGCGGTGCGGTGCTCGTCGAGGACGGTGCCGTCGGTCAGGGCCGGCCCGCCGGGTTGTTGGGGCTGGAAATCCAGGTATTGCTCGCCGGCCGCCGACAGCGCGGAAACCCGGGCCAGGCTATCGCGCGGCACCCTTATTCGGCTGTCGATCTCGATGGAGGCCACCACGCCGGTGTCGGTGAATCGGACCGAATCGACCCTGCCGATCCGGACGCCCCGCAGCGTCACGTCCTGATTGGCCAGCAGGCCCCCCGATTCGCGGAGTCGTACCTGAACGGCGATGGTGGACCGGACAGGGCTAATCCCCAGCGTGCCACCGACGATGTACACCGTGACGGCGATCAGGGTCACCACGATGCCGGTCACCGAGGCCGCGACGCGATGCCGGGTCAACGCCCGTACGGCGTAGACCAGCAGTCGGGCTGGGCCTTCCAGAAGTGGCCGGGTGGTCTTCATCGGGGCTGGTGCTCGGGTCCGTATATCCGGCCCAACAGCACGTTCCACTCGTAGCGGAGGCTGCCGATCATGGCGTGCCAGTCGGTGCCGTCGGGGCCGTGGATTCCGGGATCCCCGGGATAGTTTTTGTCGGGCAGCGCACCGAGCGCCAGCTGGGTGACGATTCCGACGGCGTGGACGTTGGGCCCGCTGGTGATGTGTGTGATCCCGGAGATCATCCGATTCCAACTGTTGAGGTTGAGCTCGGGGTCGGTGGAGATTTGGTTGAAGACATCCGAAAGCCGGTTGAGATCGGCGACGGTGCCGCGGCTGTCCGTCCCCTGCATCGAGGGGAAGCGGTTGATTTGGCGCGTGATCCGGCCGGTCGCTGAAACCAGGTCGGCCAGGCTCGTCGCATTGTCGGCGAGTGTTTCGGTGGCCGGTGCGGCCGCGGTGAGCACCGCGTCGAGGGTGTCACGGCGAGCCGACAGGGTGGCGGCCAGCTCGGAGGTGTCGCGCAGCGCGCCGTCGATCTGCGCCGAACGCTGGTTGAGCCGCGACAGCAGCATGTTGGAGTTATGCAGCAGTGCGGCGACTTTCTCCCCGCGCCCGCCCACCGCGGCGCCCGCCCCGTTGACGCTGGAGACCAGGCGGCGGATCGCACCGCCGTTGACCAGCAGCGTGGCCGAGCTGAGCACGTCCTCGATGGTGGCGGCGGACGTCGTGTGGTCCAAGTCGATGGTGTCGCCGTCGCGCAGCCGGGCGGCGTCCGGGTTTGGCCCGGGTCGCACGGCGACGAAGATATCGCCGAGTGGTGTCGCCGAACGCAACTCGGCAATGGTGTCGGCGTACAGCGGCGTGTCGCCGCTGACCTTCATCCTCACGCGTGCCGCGAAGTCTTGGGCGTCGATGGATTCGACTTCGCCGACGTCGGCGCCGTTGAGCTTCACCTTCGCTTTCACGGGCAGGTTCGTCGCGTTGGCGAACACGGCTGTCACCGTGATGTTCCCGTCGATATGGCCGGGCGCGGGCAGCGGAACGCTGCCGAGCCCGGTTGCACAGCCGGCCAACACGACCGTCAATCCGGCCGCGCACACTGCGCGGGCCGCGGCACCTCGACGACGCGTCATCCCCCAACTCCCGCCATATGTTCGAGCATGCCCGTCATTCCGTCCACGAAGAAGGTGGTGCCGAACTCGGGCGCATTATCGGCGACGGTCCCCGTCGCACAGCCCAAGTCTTTGAGGCCGGCCAGATTGCAGATCTCCTTGGCCATCTGGCCGTTGAGCAGAAGTTTGTCGAGGGTGGGGTGCAGCCGCAGGGTGTTGCCGTTGCGGTCCACCGCGTTGTAGATGTTGGTGCCCACCAGCGGTAAAACGTCGATGATCTCTTCGAGTTCGCGGTGGTAGTCGGTGAGCGTGCCGGTGAGGTCGCCAAAATCACCGACGGTGTCTTTGAGCTTGTCGCGGTTCTTCTCCAGCAGCGCGGTGGCCTGGTCGAGGATCTGGTTGATCTTGGCGCCGGTGCTGCCCGCACCGAGGTTCTCGGCGGCGACGACATCGCTGAGTGTGCGGACGTTCGAACCGAACTCCCTGATCGCGGTGTCGTTGTCCGCGGCGGCCTGGGTCAGGTCGGCGAGGCTGGTCGCGATCGACTGAACCGTCTCCTTGGTGGCGGCCCCGTCATCCCCGCTGAGCCGCAGTGCCTGGGACAGTTGGTCGAGGGCCGCCTTGATGTCCGGTCCGCTGCCGGAGGAGATCTTGGCGCCGATCCCGATCAGGTTGCCGAGTGGGCCCTGGCCCTGGTTGTCGCCGCCCAAGGCGCGGGACAGCTTGTCGGCCATGGCCAGGGTGCGATCGAATTCGACGGGTGTTCTGGTGCGGGGAAGGCTGACGACGTCCCCGTCACGCAGCGTGGGTCCGCCACCGTACGCGGGTGTCAGCTCGATGTGCCGGTCGGTCAGGATGGACGTGTTGACGGTGACCGCCTGAACGTCCGCGGGTATCTTGACGTCCTTGTCGATGACGAACTTCACCTCGACGTAGCTGTCCGTGGGGGTGATCTTCGTGACCTTCCCTACCCGCATGCCCAGCACCGAGACCGCGTTGCCCTCGTAGAGCCCGACGGCGTTCTCGAACTGCGCGGTCACCGTCAGCGGCCGGTGCCGTTCCCCGGAAGTGAGGTACCAGAGGACGATCCCGGCGAATGCGACAACGGCGAGCCCGATAGCGATCGGCTTGGCGTGGGTAAAGTGGCGGCTCATCGCGGTAGCCTCGCTGGGTCCGGTGGCGGCCAACCAGGAAATGGATCCGCCGTGGGTTGGCAATCGGTGAAGTATTGCGCCAGCCCGAACTGTTGGGCGCGTCCACTGAGCGCACACATCCACGAGTCGACGAGTATCCCGGCGGGCAGATTGATATCGAGCGCCGTGCCGCTGCCGCTGGCGTTGGCGAGATTGCGGAAGGCCACCGGCATCACCTGCAGCGTGTCGCGGACCAGCGCGTCGTGTTGGGCGGCCATCTGGGCGAATTGCTGAAGGTTGGCCAGTAGTTCGTTGAACGCGGGTTCGTCGTCGAGGATCGTCTTCAAGGTGTCGACCAACGCCGTGGTGCCTGCGAACAGTCGGTGCACCACGGTCTGCCGGGACGTGACGGTCTGCAGTAGATCCCGGCCCTGGATCACCAGTGCGCCCAGGTCTGCCTTCTGGTCGCGGATCACCCGGGTGATCGTGTCCACGTTCTTGAGCAGCGAGCCGATCTGGTCGCGACGCGAAGCGACCACCGCCGCCAGGGATTTGACGTTCTGCAGGGCCTGCGGGAGCGCCTCGGGGACACCGGTGAGGCCGTCGCTCAGTTCGGACAGCGACGCGGCGACGCGGTCGGCGTCGACTTGTTCGAAGGTGGTCGTCGCGTCAGCCAGCGTGTCCTGCAGGTTGTAGGGCACCGACGTGTGGGCCAGCGCGATGGTGCGGGACGGGAGTTCGCCGTCACCGGCCGGGGACAACTCGAGGTAGCGGCGCCCCAGCAGGGTGGTCAGTTTGATGGCGGCCCGTGACTGGTTGCCCACCCGTACCCCGTTGCGGACGGTGAACGTCACCGTGACGTGGTTGCCGGTGAGGGCGACGTCCGTCACCGCGCCCACCTCGATTCCCGCCACGGTGACCTGGTCACCGGAATTGACCTGGGCGGCCTGGGCAAACTCGGCCCGATACTCGCGGTGGCCCAGAGACAATTTGCCGATGCCGACGATTGCGGTGATCACCACGGCCAGCACCGCAACGGTGA
Organism: Mycobacterium talmoniae; assembly: GCA_002967005.1. Taxonomy (GTDB): domain Bacteria; phylum Actinomycetota; class Actinomycetes; order Mycobacteriales; family Mycobacteriaceae; genus Mycobacterium; species Mycobacterium talmoniae. The sequence continues at coordinate 10,152 of PPEA01000579.1, read as the reverse complement.
CGGTCCCCACCCAGATGGCGTTGTACTCCTCGAGCGGGCGTTTCAGTCGGAGCAGCATCGCATCCCTACCTGCAGATCGGCGAATGTTGGACGATGTTGCCCGGTGACGCGAGCCGGACGATACCGGGGATCAGCCGCCCCAGGAACGCGAAGATCGTGGCGTTGATGTCGCAGATGTAGCCGTCAATGTAGCTGCCGTCCTGGGATGCTCGAGCCAGACCTTTGAGAACCAGGACAAGATTTGCGCCGTAATGGGCGAACCGCTGCCGTCCCTCGCCGGTGAGATGACCGATGAAGCCGGGCTCGCGGTGAAGCAGTTCGTCCAGGTCGGGATAGACGGCGGCCATGATCGTCGACAGCCGATCGATCGCCTGGGTGATCGAACCGGTCGAGGCCGTCAACTCGTCGCGCCGGGTGGCCAGTGTCGCCAAGGCGGTGCGGGAGTAGTCGATTACGGCTTGCAGGTCGCGGTCTTGGCGGGCCAGGATCGCGGTCACCTCGTTGAGATTGCCGATGACGTCACCGAGAACCTGATCGGGCCCGGCGAGCGACTCGGCCAACGCCGACGTCTGGTTGATCACCGTCACCACCGACGCGGAATCACCTTGTAACGCTTGGATGATGCCGGCGGTCAGGTTGTCCACTTGTTGCGGGCTCAATAGGGTGAACAGCGGCTCGAATCCGTTGAGTAGATACGAGATATCGAACGACGGGTGGGTGCGCTCGACGGGGATGCTTCCGCGATCGGGTAACCGGGTGTGGGAGTGAGAGGCTCCGGGGGAGAGGCCGAGGTAGCGCTGGCCGATGATGTTCTGATAGGTCACCGCCGCGGTGGTGTCGTCGTAGAGGACTTGGGTCTTCGGCACTCGGAACGTGATCTTCGCGAGGGTGCCATCCAAGTCGACGCTGTCGACACGTCCCACCCGAACACCAGCGGTGCGGACATCGTCACCGGCGTGCAGACCGGAGATGTCGGTGAACACCGCGGTGTAGGTGTTCGTCGGACCGCTGACTTCGCGGCGCAGGGTGACCAGCACCAGCCACGTCGCGGTGCTGGACACCACCAGGAATACGCTCAGACCGAGTAGCGCCTTGCGGTATCTCATTTGCCACCACCGGTGCTTGTCCTAAGCCGTACCGCGGCGCCGCGCACCACCGGCGCGAGCAGAATCTGGGTTGCACTGGTGACCGGGTCGCCCATAATGACCTCCAGTTGCTGCTTCTCCGTGCTGCTGCCGACCGGTCCGACGTTGCCGCCGATCACCGCCGCCTGGGGCTGCGCGGGACCCGGTGGGGGCGGCGGTAGTCCCTCGGGCGGCAGACTCTCGGTGGGCGGCACGGGCTCGGGTGATTCCACCCCCGGGGCGTCGTCCGGCGCTGCGACCGAGCCCCGGGGCGGCGCGAAATTGGGCCGGTTCTCTGAAACTCCGGGAGGCAGCGGAAACCCGCGGGATTCAAGCGAGGGTGCCAGCGCTGGCGCCGTCGGGACCTCGGGAGCGGTCAAGCAACTGGGTCCGGCCATGTCGCCGTAGCGCGGGCAGTCCGCCCGCACATAGGACCGGGTGGGGTTCAATGAGACGACGGCTTTGGCTTGGAGCTGGTTGGTGTCGGGATTCCACGCGATGTCCATGACCCGGCTGACCAGTGTCGTCAGCCGGGTAGAGATCGCGTGCAGGGTGTCGGCGTGATCGCTGAGAACGCCGACCACCGGTGTCAGCTGCGAGGAGATGTCGATCATCCGGTCGGTGTTGTGGTCGAAGGCATCGCCGAGCACTCCGACGGTGCCCAACGCGGACGACAGCAGATGCGTGAGAACCGACCGCTTTTCGGCGAGTGTGCGCATCGGTTGGACGGCGCCGTCGAGGGCGTCGAGAAGCTCCGGCGCGGCTTGCCCCAGCGCCGAGGTCGCGGCGGTGAGCGCGGACATTGTCGACGGCCCCACCTCTCGCCGGTGACGACGGTGTTGAGCTCGTCGACGATCTCGTTGAGACCACGGCCGGCGTCCCGGAGCCGGTTGCCACGGCCGCTGGTGGCCTCGCCCAACGCGGTCAGCCATCCGACGCTGTCGGCGGTGGGCTGACGGCCCACGGACGCGAGTACTTGACGGAATTTGTTCAACGTGGTCTGGAACAGCACGGTCGGCAAGGTCTTGTCTTCGGTTATCACCATGCCGGATCGCACCGGTGCTGAGCGTGTGCCGTTGTCCACCAGCTGCACGGACGACACCGCGAACACGTTGGACGGCACCACGCGGGCGGTCACGGTGTCCGGAATGCCGGGGGCGTACTCCGGGCTGAGGTCAAGACGCACGATGTTGGGGTGGCCCGCCGACGCGGGAGTGACCGCTGACACGAACCCGACGAGCACACCGCGGAACTTCACGTCGGACTTCACCGGCAGGCCGTCGCCGACGTTGACCAGTTCGGCGCTGACCCGCACGGAATGCTGCAGGGCGCCTTGGGATTGTGCGATCAGCAGGGTCACGGCGACCGTGACAATCACCAGCAGGACCAGACCGGTGACGAACAATCGGGGGTTGGACGGGCCGCGGTCATTGGCGTCGAACGCATTGGGCATCGTCAGCCACCGAACCTTGCCCCGGCGTTGACGCCCCACATCGCCATCGTCAGCAGCGCGTTCAAGATGATCACCACGGTGATGGTGGCCCGCATCGCGTGGCCGGCCGCCACCCCCACCCCCTGCGGTCCGCCCGAAGCGTAATAGCCGTAGTAGCACTGAATGACCGCAGCGAAGAACACAAAAACGACCCCTTTGATCGTCGCGTAGAAGACGTCGCGCCCGCTGCTGAACAACGCAAAGTAGTGCCGGTAGGTACCGGCAGAGGTGTCGGCGATCATGCTGACCACGACCTGCGCGGAAAGGTATGCCGCTGCCAGGCAGACCAGGAACAGCGGAATGGCAGCCACCACCGACGCCGCGACCCGGGTGGTGACCAGGTAGGGAATCGGTTTGATCACCAGCGCATCCATCGCGTCGATCTCTTCAGCGATGCGCATGGCGCCCAGTTGGGCGGTGAAACGGCAACCGGCCTGGGTCGTGAACGCGATAGCGATCATCACGGGCACCAATTCGCGGGTCGAGCCCCACGAGGACAGCAGCCCGGTGGCCGGGCCCAGACCCAGCAGATTCAGCGCGTTGTAGCCCTCGATCGCGAGGAGTGCGCCGGCGGTGATCCCCAACACCACCGACACGCCCATCGTGCCGCCGCCCACCACCAGCGCGCCGTTGCCCCAGGCGATGTCGCAGAGATTGCGGATGAACTCCCGACGGTAGCGGGCCAGCATGACGGGGACCGCCACCACGACCCGCCAAATGAAGTCCAGCAGGTGGCCTGCCCGGGCGATGGGCAGCCACGCATAGTCGGCCGCTCGAAGGATTTGGCGGACCGCAAAGGGGCGGTAGATGGCTACGGTCATCGCGGTTACAAGCTCGCTTTGGGGAACAGCAGCAGATACAGCTGGCTCATGCCGACGTTGACGATCATCAACAGCAGGATGGATTCGACCACTGCGGCGTTGACCGAGTTCGCGACCCCCGCCGGCCCACCGCGGGTGTCCAAGCCCTTGTGGCAGGCCACGACCGCGACGATCGCGCCGAACGCGATGGCCTTGGCCAGGGCCAGGACCAGGTCATCGACGGTCGCGAACGAGGCGAAGGTCGCGACAAACGAACCCGGGGTGCCGTTCTGCATGTACACGTTGAACAGGTAGCCGACGAAGAAGCCGGCGCATGTCGCCAGGCCGGTCAGCGCGACCCCGACCAAAATGAGCGCGGCGAAGCGGGGCACGACGAGCCGGCGGATCACCGAAACCCCCATCACCTCCATCGCGTCCACTTCTTCGCGCATCGTCCGGGAGCCCAGGTCCGAGCTCACCGCTGAGCCGACCGCCGCGGCGAGCAATATCGCCGCCACCAGGGGAGCGCCTTGCCGGATTACCACCAGCCCGTTGGCCGCACCCGAAAGCGACTCGGCGCCGACTTGCCCGGCCAGTACGGCGAACTGAATGGACAGCGTCACCCCGACCGGGATCGTCACCAGGAGGGTGGGCAGCAAGGCGGTACCCGCCATAAACGCGGCCTGCTTGACGAACTCCGATACGGCGAAGCGTCCGGTGCACAAGTCGATGAACAGATACTGCACGGTGCGGATACCGAGGGTTGTCTGACCGCCTACCGTGCCCAGTGATTGCAGTGGATGCGACTGGATGTAGGACCGAACCCACGCTCCGACCTCGGTGACCGCCCAACCCCCGTCGATATCTTCTTCCCGCTCCGATGTGACAGTCAGCGGACCCTCCCAGTTCTGCTCGGCGATCGCGTCCCGAAAGGCGCCGCCGGGCGCAAGGCGATGACCGACCTGCGGACGACGACGGTTCCTCGTAGCAACAGCGGTATGCCGAAGATCTCGGCATTACGGACCCAATATTTGGTTTCGTCAGCGGAGCCTATCGTGCGATCAGGGTGCGGTCAACGGTTGGATTCCGCATCCGCCGGCGGCGCGTTGTTGTTCGGTATGGCAGCGTTGTCCACGGCTGGAGGGCCGCCAATCGACTACCGCCTGATCGGTGCCATCGACGATCGACGGCGCTGACGCGCGGGGCAATTCTTTGGTTAATGGTCCGCGAACGGTTGGTTCGGTACGCCCGGGAACAGTGGAGCGGTGGGCCCCGCGGTCACCCACCCGCCGAGCTTGGTGGCCAGATGGGGCGCGAAGACCGCCCCGTACAGCGCGTTCCCGATCACGACGACCGCGATGACGGATAGCACCGACGATTGCAGCCGACTGGTCGACCGTTTGTCGGCCCACACCTCGATGACGTTGCGCCCCTCCGCGTCCGTCCGGCCGAGCAGGTAGGTGAAGACCATCATTTGCACACCCATGGCCAGGGCGTCGTAGATCGGGTACTGGTACTTGGTGCCCTCCGACAGCGCTAGTCCGGGAATCACATAGCCGTAGTGGAAGATGCCCAGCCGGGCCCCCAGGATCGCGTTGAACAGGAAGGCCCAGCAGAACCCGACAACGAGGCCCACGCTGAGCAGGGTGATGGGTCTGCGCCACTGGAGCTTCGCGGACAGCCAGCGGCCGAGTGTTGCGCCGAGCACGGCGGGCAGCACGAAGTAGGAGATGTAGCCGACGGGGACGGGCGAGGGCAGGCCGCCCCACGTCATGTTCAACGGCCACCAGGACGGCATGCGGGGTAGCGCGGGCGGGAACTGCGCATACATCGCCCAGTCGTAGGGCGCCTCGATCCACGAGAACGAGATCGCCGAGACGCACAGCAGTAGTAGCGGGTGCAGGCGCCGTTGCCGAACGGTGAGGTACCCGCCGATGATCACAAACCCGATGCCACCGACGTAGGCGAAGGCAATGCCCGCCGTCAGCAGGGGAGTCAATCCGGTGCTCATCGCTCGGTCTCCGGCCGCTGAGTGCGGCGCGCTTCGGGATCGTAATGCAGCACGACGCCAAACAGCAGGGCGATCAATCCGAATAGTGTGCCCAGCATGATGAGAGCGCCCACGTCCCAGCCTCTTTCGATACGAGCTCGATCTGTGGATAGTGGCGACTATCCTAAATGTAGATAGTGGCGGCTATCTTGAAGGGCGTCAAGAGTCGAGCGCGGTTCGAGGAGTGAAACAACGGTGCCCCAGCGACCTCCGGCCAAGAAGCCGCGCGCCACGGCCCCGGCGATGCGCAGGCCCCGTGGCGCACCGCGGCGCCTGCTGCTCGACGCCGCCGGGTCTCTTCGCCTGCCGGGACTACCGCAGCACCACGACGCGGGAGATCGCCGAGGCGGCCGGCGTCACCGAGGCGCTGCTGTTCCGCCACTTCGGGTCGAAGGCGGCGCTGTTCCGCGAGGCGCTCGTCCTGCCCTTCACCGGCTTCATCGACGAGTTCGGGCGAACCTGGCGGTCGGTCGTCCCCGAGGAGACCAGCGAGGATGAGTTGGCCCGCCACTTTGTCGGCCAGCTCTATGACGTGTTCGTCGAACACCAGGGCCTGCTGGTGACCCTCATGGCCGCGGATGCGCTCAGCGAAGAGGAAATGGCCGACACCGGTATTGCCGACATCCGGCGAGCGCTCACCGTGCTGGGCCAGATCAGCGCCGAGGGGATGAACTTGCGCGCGATCGGGTCGGCCCACCCCGACCTGCCGGCCCATTCCACGGTGGCGATGATCGCGGGGATGGCGGCCTTGCGGTCGACCTACTTCGGGCCCAATCCGCCGTCGCGGGAGGTGATCGTTGAGGAGCTCACCCAGGCGAGCCTGCACGGCTTTCTGCACCGCACCGAGTGAACACGACCCGCGCTGTCGCGCATTGACACTCCCGGGCGGGCGCCGGTACCGTCACCACCCAAATATTTGTTCCAATTCGGTTCCGCTGAAGGGACACGACAATGACGGGCGCCAGCGCGGTCGAGTTGTACTACGACCCATTCGACGTCGGCATCGACGACAACCCTTACCCGGTGTGGCAGCGCATGCGCGAAGAAACGCCGCTGTACTACAACGAAAAGTACAACTTCTATGCGCTGAGCCGGTACGAGGACGTGGCCCGTGAGCTGCCGAACTGGGAGACCTACCGGTCCGGCCGCGGCACCACCGCCGACATCTTGTTCAACAACCTGGAAGTCCCGCCGGGCATTCTGCTGTTTGAGGATCCGCCGCTGCACGATCTGCACCGCCGCCTGCTGTCGCGCGTCTTCACCCCGCGACGCATGCTGGCGGTCGAGGACCTGGTCCGTGGATTCTGTGCCCGGGAGTTGGATCCGCTCATCGCGCCGGCGGGTTCGACTTCATCGCCGACCTGGGGGCGATGATGCCGATGCGCACTATCGGCTATCTGCTGGGCATCCCCGAGCAGGACCAAGAGGCGATCCGGGATCGCAACGGAGCCTTCATCGACGTGGCAGCGGGCCGAAAACCCGGTGAAGTGAATGCGAATATGTTCGCCGACACCATCGTCATGTTCGCCGAGTACATCGAGTGGCGGGCGAACCATCCCTCCGATGACCTGATGACCGAGCTGCTGCGGGCCGAGATCGACGAACCCGACGGTACCCGGCGCCCGCTGTCGCGCACCGAGGTGCTGTCCTACACCGCGATGATCGCCGGCGCCGGCAACGAGACCACCGCCCGGCTGATCGGGTTCATGGGGCAACTGCTGTCGGATCACCCGGAGCAACGCCGCGAACTGGTGACCGATCCAGCCCTGATCCCGGGCGCGATCGAAGAAACCCTGCGCTACGAAGCACCGTCCCCGGTGCAGGCCCGCTACGTCGCCCGCGACGCCGAGCACTACGGCCGCCTGGTTCCGGAAGGGTCGTTCATGTTGCTGTTGAACGGTTCTGCCAACCGCGACCCACGACACTTCGCCGACCCGGACCGCTTCGACATGCACCGCCGCGGCGGCCACCTCAGCTTCGGCCAGGGCCTGCACTTCTGTCTCGGCTCGGCCCTGGCCCGGCTGGAGGCGCGGGTGGCCTTCGAAGAAGTGCTCAAGCGCTGGCCCGAGTGGGACGTCGACTACGCCAACGCCGAACGCGCGCACACCGCCAGCGTGCGCGGCTGGGCGCGGCTACCGGTGGTGACCCGATAATGCTGGTGACGCTCACCGGCGGGGCTATCCGGCCGCGCTACTGAAATCGACGTCCAGATTGGCATATAGCCCCGAGAAAGGGGTTGTTCGGCCGTTTAGACGTCGATTTCAGCAGAGACGCCCACGCCGAGCCGTTCGCATACGCCGAACACCTCGTCGAAGATCGAGGCCGGCACCGTGAACGGTTCGGTCGCGGACACCTCGGCCAGGTGCGCGGCGATGTCCTCGGCGGTGGGGGTGCTGCCCGGCTCGGCGAGCCAGCCCGGTCCGAGGCCGACGAAGACACGGGCGAACCGGCCGGCGCACGCCGAGTAGTTGTGGTGGGTGACCGTGCAAGCGCGACTGGCGAGGTGCACCACGATCGGCACTACCAACTCGGGCCGGATCACCTTCAAGAAGCCGGTTTCTTCGAGGGTTTTCGGGTCGGCGACGGTTTCGGTGACCATCCGCGAAAACCCGAAGGGCAGCACCGTATTGGCCAAGATGCCGTGCGGCGCACCTTCGATCGCGAGGACGTTGGCCAGCCCGACTAGGCCGGCCTTGGCCGCGGCATAGTGCGCTTCCAGCGGCTGGCCGAACAACCCGCCCGAGGACGAGATGAACACGAACCGGCCGTGGCCCTGCTTCTTCATGACGCGGTACGCGGGCTGGCTTAGATAGAAGCCGCCGTCGAGGTGCACCCGCAACATGTGCCGCCAGTCCTCGGTGGACAACTCCTCGAACGGAATGCTGGTGAAGATGCCTGCGTTGCTGACCACCGCGTCTAGGCGACCGAATCGCTCGACAGCGGTCGCAACGATCGCTTGGCCGCCCTCGCGGTTATCCACCGAATCATGGGATGCCACCGCAACGCCCCCGGCGTGGCGGATCTCGTCGACGACCAGGTCGGCCACGCTAGCGTCGCGCGGCGCCGTGCATCGACCCACCAAGGTCATTGACCACCACCGCGGCGCCGCGGCGGGCCAATTCGATCGCATACAGCCGGCCGAGCCCCCGACCGGCGCCGGTCACCACCACCACCTGATCCGCGAAATCGATCATCCGTCCACCTATGCCTTTGCCGATTGACTGGGATCCCGCCGGACTCTACGGTGGAACAGATATTTGGTCAACTGGTGGATGAGGAAATCCGTGGCACACCAGCCAGAAGCGATTGATGCCCTGAAGCGGTGGAACATGCTGGCATCTGCGCTATCTGGTCGCGCCCTGCAGGTGGCGGCGGCCGACGCCGGTGAGCCAACCTGGACCGACGGGACCACGATATTCGTCGACGCCGGCGCCGATCCGGCTCGCCAACTCCAGGCGGTGGCGGTGCAGGCCAGCCTGCTGGCGGCGGGAAGCCTGGAGGCCGCCCTCGTCCGGAAGCTGGCCGGGCGGCGCGCAGTGGCGACCCGCTACCTCGCGACTCGAGGGGCGCCGGGCGCTGGCCGCCAATGCGGAACTTGTTGCCGCCAGCAGCGGGAAAGCTCATGGACCACGAGGCCGCCGGCCGTAGCGATTCGCCCGCGACGTCGTTGGCCCTGGCCAGCGGCGATGCGGCCACCGGCGACCCGCCGGACGTGTTCGGGGTCATCCGTCCGCGAAAGCTGTTGGCCGCGACGAGGAGCCGTGCAGCAGCCGATCCGGGCAATATTCACGCGCCCCGCCGACGGCGCACTCAGCTGGTCGACCTCCGAGACGAGCACAGCGATCCCGACGACGTCACGGATGTGTTTTCCAGTCCGGTGGGCGGCGGGGGCGCGGCGGGCCGGCTGTTCACCAAGCTGCTGGCGGCGGTGCGTCGGCTGGGCGGCAACGGACCACCGGGCGCGGATGCGCCCACGCATCGCACCCGGTCGGGCACCCGCAGCGGCGCCGCGGCCCGTGGTGTCAACAGCGGACGTCGCCGCCCACGATGCCGCGACGGCCGGCGACACCGCGGGAACCAGGTATCCCGAATGGGACGCAGCAGCACCGTTACCGGCGGGACTGGTGCACGGTGCACGAGATCGCGCCGGACCGCGAGGACCCCGCGCCGCCGCGGTTGGCCGATCGTCGCGTGCGGCGACGACTGGCCCGGCTCGGCGTGGGCTTGGATCGTTGCCACCGACAGGTGCAGGGGGACGACGTCGATCTCGATGCCGCGATCGAGGCGCGAGTCGAGGCGATCGCCGGGTCAGCGCCCGACGAAGCGGTCTACCTCGACAGCCTGCGCCGCCGACGGGATCTGTCCGTCGTGATCCTCCTCGACATCTCGGGTTCGACCGCTGAGCCGGCCGCGGCCGATCAGAGCGTGCACGAGCAACAGCGGTCGGCGGCGGCGGCGCTGACCACCGCCCTTCACGATCTGGGAGATCGGGTCGCGCTGTATGCGTTTCACTCCCAAGGCCGTTCCGCCGTGCATGTGGCACCGGTCAAGCGGTTCCACGACGCGTGGGATGCCGCCGCGCTGCGGCGACTGGGTGGGCTTCGGCCTGGTGCGTACTCACGGCTGGGCGCGGCGATCCGCCACGGCGCCATCGTCGTGGAGCGCCGCGGCGGCACGCCACGACGG
>PPEA01000578.1 GCA_002967005.1 Mycobacterium talmoniae | reverse complement strand
TGCACGCAAGGAGGCTGAGTCGTGGCGGTTTGTGAAGCACGTTTGCCCCGGTGAGTCAACTCGAGGACCGGCGCAACCCACTACCACGCTGGAGGGTTGGCGCCGTTTCGTTGATGCGGATCCGCCCGAGTTCACTCTGTTGCCCGATGCGCAGTGGAGCGCCCTGTCGGAGATCGAGCGGACCAATTACAACGAAGCCCGGGTAGCGCATCACAGTGAGCTGGTCGTGGTCACCACATCGGCGATCCAGCGCATCACCAACGAGGGTCGGCTGCTGACCCTGCTCAACCAACGCGAGATCGGCGCCCGGCGCGGGCTGATCATTTCCGGGGCAGCCGCAACCGGGAAGACTACCGCGGTCAAACAACTCGGCCGGTTTCACGAACTGCGTATCCGGACACGATTCGCCGACAAGTCCCGGATCCCGGTGGTGTATGTGACCGCACCGCCGAAAGGCTCGCCACGCAAACTCGCGATGGAGTTCGCACGATTTCTGGGCCTTCCGCCGATGCAACCGCGGGTGAATGTCACTGACATCGCCGACGCCGTCTGTCAGGTCCTCATCGACACCCGCACCGACATCGTGATCGTCGACGAGATCCACAACCTCAACCTCGATACCCGCGCCGGCGAGGAACTTTCCGATCACCTGAAGTACTTCACCGAACACCTGCCAGCCACCTTCATCTACGCCGGCATCGACGTCGAACGCTCCGGTGTCTTCACCGGCACCCGCGGACGACAGCTCGCCGGCCGATGCGGTGTGATCAACACCAGCCCGTTTCCTTTCGCCGGTGAATGGAAGTCGCTGGTGGCCGCGATGGAAGGCACCCTACGCCTGCACGGTCACACCGCGGGAACGCTTGTCGCCGAGGCCAAGTACCTGCACCAACGCACCGGCGGCATGATCGGAAGCCTGGCGCACCTGATCCGTTCGGCGGCTATCCGTAGCATGCTCGATGAAACCGAGAGTGTTACCAAAGATCTGATGGACACGGTGCTAATCGACTACGCGGCCCAAACATCGGCACAGCGTCATGCCAGCTGAGATAGCTACCCGACCGACATGGCCTCGGGGCCCTGCCATGCGATTGCCCCGAACTGTCACACCGTTTCACGCCGAGACGGTCCAGTCCTACCTTGATCGCCTCGCGCACGCCAACCACCTAGACCCCAGACAGCTGCGCCGCTACCTGGCCGACGGTCCAGCGATTTGTTGTCCCCGGCCGGACTGGCTGGCAAACGCCAGCAGCCACCCATTGGTCACTCTGCAGACCCGGCTAATAGGGTTGGTCGGCCGCGACCGCGACACCACCCGACAACGCCGCCACGCCCGACCCGCGTGCCGGCTGTGCATGGCACGCCGCGGTGTCTACGAGCCCGTCTACTGCTGGTTCCCCGACCACGCCACCGTCTGCCACCGGCACCGTCGCTGGATCGGTCCGGGCACCCACACCCTCGACGATCAACGCGATCTGCGCTGCGCGCCTGCCGTGATCGCCGCCGCTCAGCGCCATGCGCGACTGCATCACCGTCACAACGACATGCTGGACTTCGCGGTTAGGGACGCCACTCGGATCCACCGCCGGTGGTCGGGCTGGACAAGCCGGTTCACACTGTCGTCCGCGAACGCCGACATCGACGCCTACATCGCTACGTACCCCGATTTGATCGCGTTGGCCGGAATCTTGGCGGATGCTCGTCGCCAGATTTGGAACACCGCGGTAGCAACACCGGCCCGAGCCCACGCCGTCGATGCGGTCTACGCCAGCGTTGGCCGCCAATTTCCCCAACACCGTGACCAGAACCAGCCCATCGAACACTGGATCGACGATCAGCAACTCAGTGCCACACGCATTAGCAGGCCCGGTTCCCAAGGCAGGGAACGAGCCCGCAGCGTTGAGTAACCCGTCCGGGCCGGTGAGTGCCACCCCGGCATCTCGGGCCTGGCGCACCAGTTCGCGGGCGACTTCCAGCTCGTCGACCTCACGATTTTGGGGGGCTTCGATCGCCGCGGTAGCGGCCTGTTCTTCACTGTTCTGCGATGGCTCCACAGCCACGACAGTCTCGGTCATTCTAGCGACCTTTCCGCCCCCGACACACCGGGGGCCGTCAGGCCCACTTACACCGTTACCGCGACAGTCCCCGCGCGTCAGCCACGGCCAGCGCGGGTGTCCGTTCTCGTTTGACCTGAGGCACTATTTGCTGCCTGACCTGCGGTGAAAATATCGCCGGCCTGTGTGGTTGCGGGTTCGCTGTCGTTGTGACGGTGGGCGGCGAGGAAGTCGTCGACGATGCGTGTGCAGTCGTGGGCAGCCATGGTGCGCAGGCCGGTCATTCGCGCGAAGGCGAATGGCCCGATGAGTTGGCACAGTACGAGTTCGACGTCGAAGTCGCCGAGTTCGGCGCGGGCTTCGGTGCTTTGCAGGATGGCGTCGAAGGGTTGTCGGTATTGGTCAATGACTCGTGCGCGTAGCGCCCTGGGGGCGTGCTCACCGCTGGTGTGATCGGTGGTTGCGGTGGGGCCCAGGGCGAGCCAGGCCAGCGCGGTGACGTGCAGCGGAGCGTCGGCGAATAAGGCGGCCTGGCGGGTGAGCAGTTCGATGAGCCGTTCGCGCAGCGTTCCACTGGCCGGTGCGGGCGGGGTGACTTGAGGTAGCAGCCGCTCGAAGGTCGCTGCGAGCAACTGCGACGAGTTGTTGAAATGGCGGTAGAGGGTGGTGCGAGCCACCTTGGAGGCTTTGGTGACCGCATCGATGGTGACGGCCTCAATGCCGCCGCTGGTGAGCAGTGCGGCCGCTGCGTCCAGTAGGCGATTGCGGGATCGGATCCGGCGGGGGTCGATGTTGTCATCGTCGTTGCCGTCGTCGTGGCCGAACTCCAGCCGGCTGCTCACCCTGGCTCACCTCGCTGCTTCTGCGTTTTTGGCCGGCGTTGCGCGCTTAGGCCGACGGTTATGGCACTAACGGTAGCGCAGCGAAACGGTTCGTAGTGGGAGCGCCGTAGTGTCCGTTCGGCCTCCGTGGCTCGCAGTTACCGCTACTACTAGTAGCGGAGCGCTACTAGTAGTACTATTTGTGCATCACCCGAGGATGTGCCGACGGAGGCGCCATGTACCCCCAATGGATTCAAGCGTGCGTTGTGCAACGCGTGTCGCTGCGTGATGGGCTGGTGTTGGACTTCGATGACTGCAATGAGGTGGTCATTTACCGCCCGCTGCGGCTTACGCTGCCCGCCGTCGGTGACTTTCCGGTCGAGGCAGTGTTCATCGATCCCGGCCGGGTCGCGACTCATGAGCGCCCACTGCTGGATCTCGCCGGCGCGGTGTGTACGCAGGCATGGTGCGGCGATGGTGGTGGGCTGCACCTTGGATTTTCCAGCGGACACCGCATCGATGTTGACGCCCACCCGCAGGTCACCGCCTGGGAGTTGTACGGCAGGCACCACGGCTACATGGCGTGCCTGCCGCATGGGCGGGTCCGGGTGGTCCGCTATGACATCCCCGAGGCCGACGACGCGAGGTAGATCTCGCCGCACGTCGTTAATGGTCTATTCCGCGCTGCGTCGCGCGTGCGCCGCTGAATAGCGCATGTATCGACCGATGTGGTACTGCGAGTAGCGTAGCGATATCGATAGTTTCGTTTGATGGAGGTGTGGTGGCCGACGGCGATCGGGACTTCTCGGGTACCACGGCGACACTGCTGAAGCGCAATGGTCGTTCGACCCCTACGGCCGATTCCAGCGAGTACAGCGCGCGGTTGGCGGCGCTGGCTGGGTTCACGGTGCGGCACAAGGCGCTGGTGATGGGGGCATGGGTCGGCGTTGCGGTGGTGCTGGCGCTGTTGTTTCCCCAGTTGGAGACGGTGGTGCGGCAGCAGTCGGTGAACCTGCTCCCGCGCGATGTGCCGTCGTTTCAAACGGTGGACCGCATGAGCGCGGCGTTCGGCGAACAGGGTTCCAAAACGATGGTGTTCGTCGCGATGGAAGACCCCGCCGGGTTGACCCCCGCGGCGCGGCAGCACTACGACCAGCTGGTGGCGCGGCTGCGCGCCGACACCGATCACGTCTTGCTGGTTGAAGACCTGCTGGCCGACCCGGTCACCGCGGCCCACGCGGTCAGCCACGACCACCAGGCTTGGTATCTGCCGGTGGGCGTGGCCGGCACGCTGGGTGATCCCACCGCGGCCGCCTCCGTGCAGGCGGTGCGCGACATCGCCGCTGGGGTGTTCGCCGGCACGTCGACCACGGCGTATGTGACGGGGCCGCCGGCGACGTTCAGTGACATGATCGCTTCTGCCGAGCACGACCTGCTGCTGATTTCGATCGCGACTGCAGGTCTGATCGCGCTGATCCTGCTGATCGTGTACCGGTCGGTGTTCACCGCGCTGCTGCCGCTGCTGGTGATCGGGGTGAGCCTGGCCGTCGGGCGCGGTGCGCTGTCCGCACTGGGCGAGATGGGTATGCCTGTGTCGCAGTTCACCGTGGCGTTTATGACCGCGATCCTGCTGGGCGCGGGCACCGATTACACGGTGTTTTTGATCAGCCGCTATCACGAGCAGCGCCGCGCGCAGGTGCCCGCCGATCAGGCCGTTATCCACGCTACAGCCAGCATCGGCCGGGTGATCCTGGCCTCGGCGGCCACCGTCGCGTTCGCGTTTTTGGCGATGGTCTTCGCCCGCCTGAGTGTGTTCGCCGCGCTCGGCCCGGCGTGCGCGGTCGCGGTGCTCGTCGGATTCGCAGCCACGGTCACGCTGCTGCCGCCGGTGCTGGCGCTGGCCGCCAAACGCGGTATCGGCGAACCAAAATCCGATCGCACCCGCCGGTACTGGAACAGCGTCGCCGTCGCGGTGGTCCGGCGCCCCGGCCGGTTGCTGATCACCAGCCTGGTCATCCTGCTGGCTCTGGCAGGAGTCGCGGCGACGATGAAAATCAGCTACGACGACCGCAAAGGCCAGCCCACCAGCACCGCCAGCAACCAGGGCTACCAGCTGCTGGACCGCCACTTCGGCAAAGATATCGTCATCCCCGAATTCCTGGTCGTGGAAAGCCCCACCGACATGCGCACCGGTAAGGGGCTGGCCGACCTCGACGAAATGGCCTCCCGCATCTCCCAGATTCCCGGCGTCAAAAAAGTTTCCGGGGTCACCCGGCCCACCGGAGAGCGCCTCGAGCAGGCCCAACTCTCGTGGCAGAACGGCCAGATCGGCGACAAGTTGGCTGGCGCCGTCGCCGACGGCAACGAACGCAAGGACGATCTCGCCAGGCTCACCGACGGCGCCGACCAACTCGCCGGCGGGCTCGCTCAGCTTGACACCACCCTGCGCAGCGCTTTGACACCACTGACCGGGATACTGGCTCAAGCTCAGTCCGCCGGCACTCAGGTTCAGCGGTTCCAGCCTTTGCTGCAACAGCTTTCAGCCACCGCCCCGGCCGTCGACCAAGCCATCCAATCCGGCCCCGGGCTGCGGCCCCTGGCCGAACAAGCCCAAAACGCCATCGCCATCCTCGACCCCCTCGTCGGCGCCCTCAACACCTCCCCGTGGTGCGCCACCACACCGCAGTGCGCCCAAATCCGCGATCAAGTTCAGATTCTGGTGAGCTTGCGCGACAGCGGATTCTTCACCGAGGTCGCCGACCTCGGCGACCACTACAACCCCGACACTAATGCCACCGTGGCCGGCACCCTCGCCAATGTCCAAACCGCGGTCACCGCCTTGGACAAGGCCTTCGGAGCCCTCGGTGATCCCGCCGACCTGGCCGGCAACATCAGTCGACTCCAAGACGGCATCAGCCAACTCGCCGCGGGCGCCCAAGCACTGGCGACCGGCGTGCACACGCTGGTCGACAGCAACATCGAACTGCTGTCCGGGATGAACCAGATCGCCACCCAACTGCAGAACTCCGCTCGCGCCAGCGCCTCCTCGGACTCCGCCAGCGGCTTCTACCTGCCCGCCAATGTCTTTGAGAACCGCCGATTCGCCGATGTAGCGAAACAATTCCTGTCAGCCGACGGCAAAACCGCACGCTTTGCCATCGAATCGACCCCCGACCCCTACAGTGGCGCAGCAATCCGCCTGGCACACGAGATCGTCGACGTTGCCAACGCGGCGCGCCCCAACACCTCACTGGCCGACGCCACCGTCTCGGTTGCCGGGTTCCCCGCCGTCAACTCCGACATCCAGCGATTGCTGCGGGCGGACTTCGCCCAACTGGCCATCGCCACCCTGCTCATTGTCGGGCTCATCCTGGTGATGTTGCTGCGCGCCATAGTGGCCCCGTTGTACCTGCTGGGCACCGTCGTGTTGAACTACTTGGCCTCACTAGGCATCGGCGTTCTGATATTCCAATGGGGCCTCGGATACGAAATCGCCTGGCCGGTACCGCTGTTGGCGTTCATCATCCTGGTAGCAGTCGGCGCCGACTACAACATGCTGCTCGTCTCACGGCTGCGCGAAGAATCCGGACGCAATATCCGCGTCGGCGTACTACGCACCGTCGCCAACACCGGCTCCGTCATCACCTCAGCCGGCCTGATCTTCGCCGCCAGCATGTTCGGCCTCACCACCGGCTCGATAGCCATCATGATCCAGGCCGGGCTCATCATCGGCTGCGGACTACTCCTCGACACCTTCCTGGTGCGCACCCTTACCGTCCCCGCCATCGCCACACTGCTGCGCGAAGCCAGCTGGTGGCCCAACGTGCGGCACCGCCATCGCGGCCGGCGGGCCGCACTGAGTTGCTGATCGTAGATCCACTGGTGGATTGACCATGCATGGTCAGGGCGTTTCGGGAACCGGTGAGCGAGGCTGACGTGGACTGTGTCGACGGCGCGAGCGCGGGCCGGGGTTTCTGGCGGCCGCTTCAGGCCCCAGCCGGAACCAAGCAGTGTCCGCTGATGGCTGACAAACCCCGGCCGCGCGCTGGACAGGCGCGTCCGAATCCTCCCGCACCTGCCCCACAGGCGACCCCTCTCCAGAGACAACTGATACCCCACCAAGCTCCCTTGCTGCCACGAAAGTCGACTTACCCCAGATTAAATGGCAAACCATCCGTTGCCGGTTGTCACTTGATCTGAGGCACCGCAGGTCAAGCGGCCATGGGTGCCTCAGATCAAATGACAACGGACACCACCGTTCGCAACTCGATCGAGGACCTCGCCGGCTGGGCCCAGGTCGAACGCCCCGACCTGGCCCGGCTGACAGCCGACGGACAGGTCGTGATCGCCTTCTCCGACATCGAGGGCTCCACCGAACTCAACGAAGCGCTAGGCGACAAGGGATGGGTCAAGGTGCTCGAGCGCCACAACAAGCTCGTCTGCAACCTCGTCGACGACCACGGTGGTCATGTGGTGAAGAGCCAGGGCGACGGATTCATGATCGCCTTCGGCGATCCTGGACAAGCCGTGCGCTGCGGGATCGCGGTGCAACGGGCCCTGCGCGAGAACCCTGAGCGCTTCGAAGCCATCCGGGTGCGCATCGGCATCCACATGGGCACGTCCCTTAGGCGCGGAGACGACCTGTTCGGGCGCAATGTTGCGATGGCCGCGCGGGTCGCGGGCCAGGCCGGCGGCGGCGAGATCCTCGTCAGCGATCCGGTCCGCGACGCGCTGCACGGACGCTCGGATATTCAGCTCGGACCGGCGCGCGAGGTCGAACTCAAAGGCCTGCGCGACAGCCATCGTCTATACCCGGTCGAACTCCCCCACCACCCGACAATTGCGGACGCGGAGCTACCGGAAGGCGGGGCCACCTAACCCGCCCGGGCGGAACCGCCCCCATAGTTAGAATCCGCTCATGAACGACGCAGCCTCGGCGAGGGTCGGCACGATCGCCACGCAAGCGATGGGCCTAATCATCGAGGCAGTGGAGCAGATCCCACCGGCGGAGTGGGATCAACCATCCAACCTAGAGGGCTGGAGCATCCGGGACCTGGTGGCCCATGTCAGCGGGAGCGCAACGAAGGTCGTGTTGTTGGTCGAGGGTGGGGAGGTTCCGACGGTGCCCTCCCAGCCCGCCGACTGGATGTGCGAGGATCCGGCCGCGCGACTTCGCGAGCTGGCCGCCCGGTTACGAGACACCTTGCCCGCTGCGGACATGGAGGCGATGCGGGTTTCGCCTCAGGGTGAGGTTCCGCTGCGCCGAGCGTTAACCTTCCCCGTTGCCGACTTGGCCCTGCACAGCTGGGACGTGTACCGCTCACAGAACCGGTTCATCGAGCTGCCCGCGGAACTGCTGGCGTTCTGCCTGGAATTGGTGCAGTCGGTGCCAGAAGACATGCTGCGGCGGCCGGGCGGATTCGGCCCAGCCCAACCTGTTTCCGAGGACGCGCCCCCAACGACACGGCTCATGGCCTATCTCGGCCGCTCGGTTGACGACCACAGCTAAGGCAATCCCGGGCGTGTGGCGGACGTCCGCCGGAACTTCATCGACCTGCTCACCCCGGCTGAGCTCGACATGCTGGCCGCCCTCAACGAACGGGTCCTGCGCCACCTGGCCCAAGGCGACGGCTCCCCCGCCGAAGACCAGCCGTCCTAGCCTTCATGGGTGTAGCCAGCAACGGCGGCTCAGCCAAGCGCACCAACGATGACGCTGGAGACCGCGCTGCTGACTCGCCCGCGCGGTGCCGCCCCGCCGGGGCCGGAGTCATGGGGACGGGGTGGCGGGTGCCCCGAAAATGGCGCGCACGGCGGCTTCATCGCCTTGGATGTCAACGAGCCCGAGGACGTCGGCGAGTGCGAGCACACCTGCCGCCAGCCCGAGAATTATTGGGGCGTCGGCGCTTAGAACGGCGTCGAGCTCTCGATCGTCGTGCGGGTTCACCTCGATGCCTGAGTGGGTGGCCCGCACCTGGACAACCCGACGGTCGGTGTCGTCGTGCACGGTGATACCGACCGTCGTTGGCCGATCTGCGGGCGCTCTGCCGTGGAACAGGGCGGGCAGGGCGACCAGGAGCGTCGGCGCGGAAGGTGTCGCCTTGGGGTCCTCGGATCATCAGCGGCGTGGACCAGCGGATGAGGCCCTCGATCGGTTCGCGGAGTTGGGCACCCCAGGTGGTGAGGGCGTAGGTGATGGCGTTGCCGTCGTTGGCAAGCCGCCGTTCGAGCACGCCGGCCGCTTCCAAATCGCGGAGCCGGTCGGCGAGCAGATTGGTGGCCATGCCGGGCAACCCCTCACGGAGCTCCTGGTAGCGGGCCGGGGCAATGAGGAGCTGCCGGACGATGAGCAAATTCCACCGATCGCCCACGACCTCGAGCGCGCGGGCCAGTCCGCAGTACTGGCCGTAGCTTCGACCCACCCTGACTCCTTGACAATCTAAAGCTAACTTGAGTATACCAAGTACAGCACGGCGAAGGGGTAGTTATGACTGTCGGTGAGCGACCCGCCAGGGTTGACGACTGGCACCCCCACCACGGAGAACCCTCATGAGTCGTCGGGCGGGAATCCTGGTTGCGGTCTACGTCGCGGTGCTCGCGATCAACCTCGACATCACGATCGTCAACGTTGCGCTGCCCAGCATCGCGACCGAACTCGGCGCCGACACCCGCGGACTGCAGTGGGTCGTCGACGGCTACAACCTCACGTTCGCCGCCCTGGTGCTGGCCGCGGGAAGTCTCTCGGACCGCTACGGGCGACGCCCGGCCCTGCTGGTCGGACTGCTCGGATTCGCCGTCACCAGCGCGACCGGGGCGCTCGTCGACAGCACCGGCGCACTGATCGCGGCACGCTTCGGCATGGGGGGCGTTCGCCGCGTTGATTTTCCCCACGACGCTGTCGATCATCACCAACGCCTTCCCCGACCGCCGCCAGCGCGCGGCCGCGCTCGGCGGCTGGGGTGCGGTGGTCGGGGTCGGCGTCGCATCTGGACCGGTCAGCGGCGGCCTACTCCTCGAACACTTTTACTGGGGCAGCGTGTTCTGGGCACTGGTGCCGGTCGCGCTGGTGGCGGCGGTCCTCGGGTTTCTTCTAGTCCCCGAGTCGCGCGATCCCTCGGTACCGGCGCTGGACATCCGCGGCTTGACCACCTCGGTAGCCCTCCTCGGAGTGCTCGTCTACACGATTATCGAGGCCCCCGAACGCGGCTGGCGCAGCACCGCGACCCTGCTCGGGTTCGCGATCGCTGTCGGTCTGGCAGTGGTCTTCGTGGCGCTGGAGCGCGCAGCCGAACACCCCATGCTCGATGTGCGACTGTTCACCGATCGCCGGTTCAGCGCCGCCAGCGCATCGGTGACGGTGACCTTCTTCGCGCTATCCGGGTTCATCTTCCTCATCACCCAGTACTTCCAGGTCATCCGCGAGTACAGCCCGCTCTCCACCGCGCCCGCATCCTGCCGGTCGCATTGTCGATCGCGGTCGGCTCGCTAGTCGGCGGGCTGCTCGCCACTCGGGTGGGCACCCGCGCCGTGGTGGTCACCGGCCTCGTCTCGTTCGGCACCGCGATGGCGTGGATCGCCGGCAGCGCCGAGGCCGACACGCCGTATTGGACAACGATCGTCGCGCAGATGCTGTTGATGGGCCTGGGCATGGGGCTGATCGCCACTCCGGCAACCGAATCCATCATGCGCGTACTTCCGCCCGCTCGAGCGGGAGTCGGTTCGGCGGTCAACGATGCCACCCGCGAGTTGGGTTCAACGCTGGGTGTCGCGGTCGTCGGCTCGGTGTTCTCGTCGATTTTTGGCGCTCGCCTCGTCGACACCGCATTCGCGGCAACCGGGAAGGCCGCCGAGGCCGCTGATTCGGTGCCGGTCGCGTTCCGTATCGCGGCCGGCAATCCGGACCTGCTCGCCGCCGCGCAGCATGCGTTCCTGTCTGGGCTCGCCGCGGCCTGCACGGTGGTCGCGGGTCTGTGCTACGCGGCGGCGGTCGCCGGCCTGGTGGCGCTGCCGGGCCGACGGTTCCAGCCCCCGTTCGCGACCGCGCCGGAACAACTGGAATCGGTGGGCATGGCCTAAACACGCGAGCACGCAGAGATTTTCATCCAGTCTGGGGCAGATGCTGGTCGGCATTATCCGCCGATCGTGGCGGCGGCCGGGGCGTCGCGTCCGATGACGACCGGTAGCGATCGGTGTCCGCGGAGCACCGGGCTGGCGATCCGGACGGGCGTCCCCGCGCGGGTGAGGGTCGGTAGCCGACGCGCGAGTGCCTCGATAGCGGCGCGGCTTTCGATACGAGCCAAGGCGTTACCGAGGCAGAAGTGGATCCCGGAGCCGAACGCGAGGTGGTCGCCGGTTTTTCGGTCCAGGCGGAATTCATCGGGGTCGTCCCAGTGGCGGGGGTCGCGATTCGCTGAGGCGATCAGCGGCAGCACTCGGGCACCGGCGGGAATGGTGGTGTCGGCGATCGTGATGTCGGTGGTGGTGATTCGGAGCAGACCTTGCCCGGGGCCGTCAAAGCGCAGGGTCTCTTCGACCGCGGCCGCGGCCAAGGCTGGCTCGGTCACGATCTGCTGCCACACCTCGGGGCGGTCCAACATCGCCAGCATCGCGTTGGAGATCAGGTTGGTGGTGGTCTCGTTGCCGGCGACCAGCAGCAAGATGCAGAAGTTGACGAGCTCGGGCAGGCTCAGCGCCTCGGTGTCGCGGTCACCGGCCACCAGCAGGCTGACCAGGTCGTCCCCCGGGTTGCGCCGCCGCGTCCGTACGGCGCGGGCGAAAAACCACGAGATTTCGACTGCGCTGGAAAGCAGTTTGGCCTTGCTGCCGTCGGTGAGCAGCCCGTTGACCAGGTTGTCCGACCAGCGTTTGAAGTCGTTGTGACGCTCGGCGGGGATGCCCATCATCTCGGCGATGACAATCGTGGGCAGCGGGGAGGCCAGGTCGGTGACGAGATCGATCGGCGAGCCATCGGATTTGGCGGCCATCTCGTCGACGAGGCTGTCCGCGATTTCCCAGATTCGCGGTTCCCAGGCGGTGATTCGGCGAGGGGTGAACGCGCGGCCGACTTTGCGGCGCAACTCGGTATGCAGCGGCGCATCACTGGTCAGCAAGGTGCGGACCGGCGCAACGCTGCCCAAGAGCCGGGCGAGCAGGCTAGGTATCTTCATCGTGGGGTTGAACGGGTTATCCGCGAAGCGCGACGCGTTGCCCAGGTCGGAGGAGAACCGGCTCGCGTCGCGGATCGCGACGGCGACGTCATCGTGGCGACTGAGGACCCACAGATCCGGATCCGTGCAGTGATACACCGGGGCTTCGTCGCGCAACCGGGCATAGTGCGGGTAGGGGTCCGCGATGAGTGCCGGGTCGTTCAAATCGAAGGTGGTTGGCATCATCTCGGTGCTCCTATCGCGGTCATCAGGGTGTGGACCCATTGCCGAACAAAGCGGTCCTCGTCGATTCCGAACGGGCGGTCATCGTGGAGATAGGCGGCGATCCAGTAGTTTTCGATGGCACCAAGCCAGATCGTGGTGATCGCCTCGAAGTCACGGTCTGCTGAACTCGCGTCTGGGGACTTATCTTCGAGCCACTTGGCAAGGAACTGATGAGACCTGGCGAATAGTCGATCCCGTGCCGTGGCCATCACCTCTGGGAACCGGTCGCCTTCTTTGGCCATCACCCGGATTAGGTCGCGCCAGTTGGTCATCAGCACGAGCGAGCCCCGTGCCACCAAGGTCAGCTCGGCCTCCAGATTGCCCAGCGACAGCATCGGCGCGAGCGTGAAACTGATGTCGGCAGTCTGAATGGCACGCTCAACGGCGGCGGCCATGACCTGTTCCTTCGACCCGAAATGCGTGTACAGGGCGCCCGAACGCGGGGACAGGCCGGCGGCGTCTTCGATCGACCCGACCGACGTGCCGGCATAACCGTGCTCGGCAAACAAGCGCAGCGCTTCATCAAGGATGCGGTCCCGCGTACTATCGACCACTGAGGTTTTCCAATCAGGTGATTACTAGAACCAACCATACGATTGCCACGTCGCGGTGGCAAGAGCTAACCGCGTGTTCGTCCTGGACGACGCCGCGTGGGCCGACCTTCAGGCGCTGCTCGACCGCCCGCCCAGCCCCAAGCCTGAGCTGGCACGCTTGCTGGCGAATCCGTCGACTCTAGAACGGTGAACTGCGAGAGGCCCGTTCTCCTCATTGCCGATCACGTCGTTGAAGACTTCGATTGCGGCAACGACGTCCTCAACGAGTGGCTGGAGACAAAAGCTCTTCACAACCAGCGCGAAGGGGGCAGCCGTACCTGGGTCGTACTTGACCGCCGACGCGTCGTGGCCTTCTATGCCTCCAGCACTGCGGTGGTCATGCGCAGCGATGCGACGGAACGAGCGGCTCGCAATCGGCCGGATCCGTTGCCAAAGGATGTTCGCTCTTCGTCCGGGTGAATCGGGCCGGCCGCGTCAGCATTCGCTGAGTCCTAGCTGGTGGTCGACTGAGTGCTTTCTGGCGGTTGGGCATTGCCTGTGTGACGGCCCGCTCATGGCCGATAACGTCGATCCTGAAACCACGACCGTGGTTGGGCGACAAGGTTTCATGCTCAGATCGCAAGGGGATGGAAGCATGCGTGTCAATCGTCGGTGGCTGGCTGTCGGCTGCGCTCCGCTAGTGCTGGCGGGCCTGTGGTTGGCACCGGCCGCCGGCGCGGACCCGCCCGGCTCGCCGGACCCGCATCAGCCGGATCTGACGAAGAACTTCTGCCCCGGCGGACAGTGGGGTGTCGGCCGGCTCCGGGTATGCGACGGCGAGAAGTACCCCGACGGGTCGTACTGGCACCAGTGGATGGGCGGCAACCGCTGGGTCGGACCGACGTGGAACTACGACTGCGTCGGCGACAGCGGCAACAACGTCTTCCCCGACCCGCCGCCACCCGGCGGTTGCGACGGGGCGATCCCGCCCGACCAGCCCGCGCCACCTGCAGACCCGGCGCCGCCACCGCCCGACCAACCGGCTGGATGACTCGTCGACGACCACGTCGTTAAGGCGCCCTGTCCCCCGCGGTAAGCGAATTGCGTTGCCGCGTCCATACACACGTCACCGGAAACCTCACAACGGGATCGACCCGCGGTGTGCGATCTGGCGCTCGCTACCATCGAGGCGCCGCTCACTGTGAGCTGGCCAGGTGACCCGTAGGACGTATGGATTTGAACACGCCAGAACTCGCCCATTGGAACGCTCAGGAAGCCCTTGCCGAGGCGATGATTCCGATCATCGGCGCCCTGCACCGGACCAAGGGCGTCACCGTGTTGCTGCACAGCCGGTCCCTGGTGAATAAGTCGGTCATCAGCATCCTGAAGACCCACCGTTTTGCGCGGCAGCTCAGCGGCGACGAACTGACCGTCGACGAGACATTCCCGTTCCTGCAGGCGCTGGCCGACCTCGACCTGGGGCCATCCAAGATCGACCTCGGCCTGCTGGTGATGGCCTACCGCGCCGACGACCGCGATCTGCCCATTCCCGTGTTCACCGCTGAGCAGCTTGACGAGGTGACCGGTAAAAACAAGATCGAGCCGCAAGGCCCGCGGGACGTGGTGCTCTACGGCTTCGGTCGCATCGGCCGGCTGGTGGCGCGGCTGCTCATCGAAAAGGCCGGCTCCGGTAATGGCCTGAACTTGCGCGCGGTCGTCGTGCGCAGCAACGGGGGCTGCGACCTGGCCAAGCGGGCATCGCTGCTGCGCCGCGACTCGATTCACGGCCAGTTCAACGGCACCATCAAGGTCGACCAGGACAACAACTGTCTCATCGCAAACGGCAACGTCATCAAGTTCATCTACAGTGACGACCCGGCCAGCGTCGACTACACCCAATACGGCATCGACAACGCGATCCTGATCGACAACACCGGTAAATGGCGCGACCGCGAAGGCTTGTCCCGGCACCTGCGTCCCGGTATCGGAAAGGTGCTGCTGACCGCACCGGGCAAAGGGGACGTGCCGAACATCGTGCACGGAGTCAACCACCGCACACTGGATCTCGAGCAGCAGATCTTCTCGTGCGCGTCATGCACGACTAACGCGATCGTTCCCCCGCTGAAGGCGCTGGACGACGAGTACGGCATCGTTCGGGCGCATGTGGAGACCGTGCACTCGTTCACCAACGACCAGAATCTGCTGGACAACTACCACAAGGCCGACCGTCGCGGCCGATCCGCACCGTTCAACCTGGTCCTCACCGAGACCGGTGCTGCATCCGCGGTGGCCAAGGCGCTGCCGGATCTGAAAGCCAAGATCACCGGTAACTCGATTCGTGTTCCTACGCCCGATGTTTCGGTCGCCATCCTCAACCTGCAACTGAAACGCGCGACCACCAAAGAGGAGGCGTTGGAGTACCTGCGTCAGGCATCGCTGTCGGGACCGCTGAGCCGCAGCCTGGACTACACCGCCGCAACCGACGTGGTATCAAGCGATTTCATCGGTTCGCGTGCGGCGTGCGTCATCGACGAGAACGCGGCGATCGTCGACGGTGACAGCGCGATCCTCTATGTCTGGTACGACAACGAATTCGGCTACTCGTGTCAGGTCGTGCGCACCGTTCAGTATTTGTCGGGAATCGAATATCCGACGTACCCGCGGATGTCATGACGTGGTGTCAGCTGCCACGCTCCGTCGAGGGATACCTCTACCTCACCAGGCACTAACCCCAGGCGTCCCAGAAGCTCGGCAGTCCCTGTCTGAAGGATGGGGACCTCCGCTAAACGGATAGCGCATCCGATACCACGTCGGGTCGGGCGGCCTAGCTTGAGCAAGTGGTACCGGATATGCCATCACAATTCAGCAGCACCACCTGGTCGAGAGCCGGTACAAAAGTGCTGTGCCGCGTTTAGCGCCGGCGCCACCAATGCACGGTGACCGCGATCACCACGAGTGCGCACAGGCCAAGCAAGATGGCCGTGCCAGTGACGGCCTGCAACTCGCTGTAGTTGGGCAGTGACGATGCCGCAGTGGCCATGAGTCTCCTCGGCTCGGCGAGCGAACGCGCCCGGCCACGCTATTCCACACACGGCACGCTTAGCAACGTAACAACAACGGAAACAATCACCACCGAGCTAGCGAAACGACCAGGCAACAGCACCGAACGTAGAATTTCGACGCGCCGATATCCCGATTGCGGCAAACCACGCCGGGCTGACCCAGTGATCAGTCATTCGCAGTGTTGCGCCCAGTGTTGTTGCAGGAGCGGCAGGAATTCGTCGAACCGCTCGTCCGGGAAGTGCATCCGCGCGCCATCAAGGATGGCGACTCGGGTAGTGCCGGGGATCAGGTCGGCAAGGCGACGCCAGCGTGACGGCGGGGATCATCAGCCCTTCGGCTTAAACGCGATGATCGGCATCTCGGCCAGGAGCTTGCGCCGGGCCTCCAGGCTCCCGTCGTAGCGCCACCCGAGCACGCGGCTGAGGATCCGTCGAATGAGCGGCACCAGCAGTCGGTTGCGGCGCTCGTAGGCTGCCATCACCGGCTCGGCCTCGTCGACGTCGAGCTCACGCCAGCCGGCCGCAAACCGACGGAACCCGACCTCGATCGCAGCGGCGTCGTTCGCCCGCAGGTTCCGGTACCAGTCGGCCCGACGCCCGAAACCGCACACCACCATCAGCTCGCCGGACACGGCGTCGCGGCCGACGACCTCGACCACCGTCCGGTACCGCCGGCCGGATTTGCGTCCGACGTGGGTGATCCGGCACAGCCGGCGGCCAAGCAGCCAGCCCAGCCGCCAGTCATACAGCCGAGACGGTGCCCGGAACAACCACGTGACGAGCCGGCCCGGACGGTAGCTGATGGCCATCGCGATCGACCTCCTGATCGACCCTCATCGTCCTCGCCGCCGCCGGCGATCGCTGGATAACCCCACATCGACGACCAGCATGCCCGGCACGGCCCTCGTCCACGTGATATCGGATGCGATATCCGTTTGGAGAACGTGGTCATCCTCCAGACAGGGACAGAAGTTGCTACTGAGGCGCCTGGGGCGGCAGAGCCGTAAAGCGGCGGGGGCCGGCAGGCGACCCGACGGTCAGGCGGCGGGACCGATCTGGACCCAGCCGTCCGAGGTGAGCCGGGTCGGGTGAACCGGCACCGTCACCTCAGGGTGGTCCAGGCAGGTCCCGTCGTCGAACGCGAAGGCCTGCTTTTTGATCGGCGACTGCACGGCGGCCCGACCGGCGCGGTCGCCGACGATGCCGCGCGACAGCACCGCCGCGCCGGAGAACGGATCGATATTGCCGAGGGCGTGCAGCGAGCCGTCGTCGAGACGGAACAGCGCGGCCTGGGAGCCGTCGGCGAGCAGCACCGCGACACCGCGACCGGGGATCAGATAGTCGTAGGCGCAGGCCACCGTCCACGCCTGATCGGCGGAAACCTGCAACTCGGTGCGGTCGTCCAGCAGCGTCATGGCATCTCCTCGGTGCGCGTGTCACGGGGCTGCCACGCTCAGACGGCGTCGCAGCAATCGTTGAAAGCTATGCAACGAGGCTAGAAATTCAAAGTTGCCGCCATGTAACACGAGCTTGGTGATCACCTGTGAGGCGGTTCCAAATACGTTGTGAGAGCTGAACTATCGCCTGACCACTATTGTGATCTTGATCTCACTTTGGGGCCCGACAGGGCCAAGCGAGACTGGAACCAAGACTTAGCCCAGCGGGTCGCCATAGGTTTGCCGACCCATCAGGAAGGTCGCTTCGACGGTCAACTCCCGCAGCTGGTCGGGCGGGGTGCTGCGCGGGTTGGCCGAGAGCACGACCAGGTCGGCGTACTTGCCGGGTTCGAGGCTGCCGATCTCGGCGTCGAGGTGCAGTTGCCAGGCGGCGTCCAGGGTCTGCGCCCGGATCGCCATGTCGACGTCGAGGCGTTCCTCGGGGGCCAGCACCCGGCCGCTGCCTTTGGCGGTGCGGGTGACCGCGGTGGCGATGTTGCCGATCGGGTCGGGCGGGGTCACGGTGCCGTCGTTGTGGAACGAGATGCGCAGGCCCGCATCCAGGGCCGACCTCGCCGACATCCAGTGCGCCCCATGGTCGGGTCCGAACAGCTCGTCGATGAGCACGTCGCCCCAGTAGTAGACGTGCGCGATGAACAGGCTGGGTGTGACGCCGAGTTTGGCCGCCCGCGCGAACTGGTCGGGCCGCATCGCCCCGACGTGTTCGAGCCGCAGCCGCAGATCGGGGGGCGCCCCGGTGCGTTCGAAGGCGTCCAGCACGACGTCGATGGCGGCGTCGCCGTGCACGTGGCAGGCCAGCTGCCAGCCCTGGCGGACGAACGCGGCCGCCAACTCGCTGACCTGCTCGGGGGTGTAGTTCATTGCGCCGTGATGGTGCGGTCCCAAGCCCATCCGGGCCGTTGCCTCGGTGGTCAGGTACGGGAAGGTGGTGAAGATATTGCCTTGCCAGGGCGATCCGTCGGCCCACAGTTTCATCCCGATCTTGGCGAACAGCTCGTCGGCGCCCGGCCGGCTACCCGCGATGTTGGCGGGATCGTGCGCCAGCGCCGGGGTGCCCATCTCGTAGGCGCGAATCCGCAACGCGCACCCCGGTTCCCGCGCGAGCTGCGACATCAGCGCCGATTGGGCGGCCGCGTCGTAGGAATGGTCGCTGGAGGTGGCGATACCGGCGCGCGCCAGCTGGTCGTAGGCCCAGCGCACATTGGCAAGCAGGTCACCCCCGCCACGTTGGAAAACGGGTGCCGCCAACTGCAGCAGCGCGGCGGTCTCCCGGACCTCCCCGGTCAGTTCCCCGTCGGATCCGTGCACAAACTCCGCACCGGTCGGATTGGGCGTGTCTGTGGTGATGCCGGCCAACTCCAACGCCGCGGTGTTGGCGTAGGCGGCATGGCCACTGTTCGCCACCATGATGACCGGGTTGTTCGGGGCCAGCGTGTCCAGCTGCGTTCGCGTCGGCAACTGCAGATCGGGTTGCAGCAGGACATCCACGCCGTTCATCAGGATCGGACTGCCGTTCGGCGCCGCCTTGGTGGCGTCGGTGAGTTTCTGCAACACCTGGGCGCCGGTCGCGACGGTGAACGGCCGCACGTCGATGGCCGGCGGGGCGAGCGCCACCCCCATCGCGAACGGGTGACCGTGTGCCTCCACAAACGCCGGCAACACCGCTCGTCCCCGCAGGTCGACCACCGTCGTCCCGGATCTCCGCAGCCCCAACACCTCCGAGTTCGATCCGACCGCGCTGATCCGCCCGCCGGTCACGGCCAGCGCCTCGGCCTCGGGCGCACCCGGGGCCACCGTCACCACTGCCCCGCCGATGAAGATGACATCGGCGCCGTCGACGGTGGGCGCCGTGACAGCGTGGCCCCCTTGGTTAGCCAAACGTCCGGCCCTCGCCCCGGTAGGACGGCACCGATTCGACGATGCGGTCCCGGTCGACGACGTGCACGGTGTCGAAGCGTTCCAGCAACTCGCCGGCCTTGGCGTGGCGCAGCCACACCCGGTCGCCGATACGCAATCCGGCGGCCCCGACGACGGGGGTTTGCACCTCGCCGGCGGCCTCGGTGCCGATCAGCTTCAATCCCGGGGTCGCCAGCTTGGGCAGCCGGGAGCGGCCCGGCGGCCCCGACGCGATGTAGCCGCCGCCGAACAACGTCGCGATCTTTGGTGTCGGCTTGCGGACGACCGGAAGCGCGAAGTACAGCGCCGGTCGCGACTCGAACGCGTCGTAGCGGTCGAAGATGCCGGACATGTACAGGCCCGACCCGGCGGTCACCTCGGTCACGCACGGGTCGGCGGAACTGATTTCGAGGCTGCCGGTGCCGCCGGAGTTGACGATCTGCAACGCCCCGGCGGCCTTCTCCACGGCCTCGACGACCACCGAGCGCCGCCGTGCGAGTTCGGCCGCCGACGCCTTCTTCATCAGCCGTATTGCTGCCGACGTGTCCTGCAGCCCGGCGATTTGGGCTTCATAGAACATCACCCCGACGACGCGGAAGCCTTGCGCCAGCGCGGTTTCCGCGAGCGCCCGGGCGTCCGCCGGGGTGCGGATCGGTGAGCGTCGCACCCCCAGGTGCAGCGGCCCGATGCGCAGCGAGGCGTCGACGTCCAGACAGACCCGCAGCGGCGCGGGCCCGGCGGCGGACCGGATCAGCGTCAGCTGGTCGGCGTCGTCGACCATCAACGTGATCGCCTCGCAAAGCGCGGCGTTGGCGCCCAGGTCGGCCAGCGCGCCGCGGTCGATGCTCGGATAGCCGAGAAGCACGTCGGGCACGCCATTTTCGGCGAGCCAGATCGCCTCGCGCACCGAGTACGCCATCACGCCGGAAAAGCCCGGGCACTCAAGCGCCTGCCCGAGCGCCCAGCGGCAGCGCACCGATTTGCTGGCCACCCGCACCGGCTTACCGCCGGCCCGGCGCACCAGGCCGGCGGCGTTTTGCCGGAACGCACCCAGGTCGAGCGCGG
>PPEA01000577.1 GCA_002967005.1 Mycobacterium talmoniae | reverse complement strand
GCGGCATGCACCGCGGCCAGTTGGCCGCGCAGCTGATCCAACTCTTGGCCCAGCCGGTCCAACACCCAGTCCACCTCGCTGGTCTTGTAGCCCCGCAGCACCTGGGTGAACTTGACCGCGTCGTCGTCGGCGCCGGTGACCCCCGACGGCCGGCAGCACGGTCGCGGTGGTGGCCCGCGGCGAGCGGCGGCAGCGATTCGCCGCGACCGAACAGCACACTGGCCACGCCGAACAGCACCAGCGCGATCAGGACCAACACCACCAGGTAGAGCAGCACCAACGTCACGTCATCGATAGTGCCTCATGGCCCGGACAGCTTGCCGGTCAGCGCGGGCGCAGCGTGTTCATCGGCGGCCGGTCGGCCAGCGACACCGCCGAGGTGCGGGGCAAAAAGTCCTCCCCGTCGGCGAAGAACTGGGTCAGGCCCACCCCGGAGTCGCCGATGCCGCAGCGGGACAGCAGGGTGGCGACCACCTGGCGGCTCATCACCCCGAGTTCGTCCAGCGGCCGGTTGCGGTGGGCCCGCACCCCCAGGTTGACCTGCGCGATCGCGTCCAGACCCAGCCGGTCGTAGGTGTCGACCAGCAGGCCGATCTCCACCCCGTAGCCGGGCGCGAACGGCACCGAGGTCAGCAGCTCCCGGGTGCCGGCGTATTCGCCGCCCAGCGGCTGCAGCACGCAGCCCAGCTCCGGCCGCAGCGCGGTCAGCAGCGGGCGGGCGACCAGTTCGGTGACCCGGCCGCCGCCGTTGGCGTCCTCGGTCCCGTTGACCTTGAGCGGGCGCCGGTAGAACCCCTTGACCAGGTGGACGCCGTCGCCGGTGAGCAGCGGGCCGACCAGCTTGGGCACAAACATCGGGTCGGGGTCGATCAGGTCGGAGTCGATGAACACCACGATGTCGCCGCTGGTCGCCGCCAGCGACCGCCACAGCGCCTCGCCCTTGCCGGGTTGCGGCGCGATCTCGGGCACCGCTTGTTCGCGGCTGACGACGCGCGCCCCGGCGGCGATCGACCGGATTTCGGTGTCGTCGGTGGACCCGGAGTCCAGCACGATCAGCTCGTCGACGAGGCCACCGACCACCGGGGTGATGCTGTCGATCACCGATTCGATGGTCTTTTCCTCGTTGAGGGCGGGCAGCACCACCGACACCGTGCGCCCGGTGTGGGCCTTGGCCGCCACCAACTCGGCGACGGTCCACTCCGGCCGGCTCCAGGTGCGCTCGGACAGCCAGACGTCACCGGAGAACCCGGCCAGGGCCTGGTCAGCCAGCTCGGTCATCAGCGCCGCTCCTCTTCATCGCTACGCTCTGCATCGTCGTCGGCGCGGGTCACGCCAGTCCCCGCACGGTGCGCGCGGGGGCGCGCTCGCCCTGGATGGCGGCCACCATCTCCAGCACGCGCCGGGTGGGCCCGACCTCGTGGACCCGGAACATCCGGGCCCCCGCCGCGGCGGCCAGCGCGGTGGCCGCCAGGGTTCCCTCCAGGCGTTCGGTCAAACCCACCCCCAGAGTCTCCCCGACGAAGTCCTTGTTGCTCAGTGCCATCAACACCGGCCATCCGGTGTTAACAAGATCTTTTGTGTGCCGCAACAACGCCAGGCCGTGGAAGGTGTTCTTGCCGAAATCATGGGTGGGGTCGATCAGTATCCGATCCCGCGCCACCCCGGCCGCCGCCGCGCGTTCGGCCGCGGCGGTGACCTCGCCGATCACCGCATCCACCACACCCCGGGTGCTCGTTCCGTAGCACACCCGGAACGGGCGGGTGCGCGGCGCGCGCCG
>PPEA01000576.1 GCA_002967005.1 Mycobacterium talmoniae | reverse complement strand
GGTCGGGGTCGACCCCGCCCCAGGTGTCGTTGATCAGGTCGGGCCGGCCGCGCACGCGCGGGTGGCCACCGCCGACCGCCAGGTGTCGACGCTGATCAGCTGGTCCGGGTAGGCGCTGCGCAGCCATTCGATGAACGGCACCACCCGGGCGATCTCGGCGTCTTCGTCGACGCGTTCGCCGGGCCCGGCCTTGACGCCGCCGACATCGATGACGTCGGCGCCCTCGGCGATGACGCGGTGCACCGCGTCCTTGGCGGCCTCGTCGCTGAAGGTGGCGCCCCGGTCGTAGAAGGAGTCCGGGGTGCGGTTGACGATCGCCATGATCAGCGCGCGGTCGCCGGCCACCGGACGACCGCAGAGGGTGGAGTGCACCCGTCTATGGTGCCTGGTCGCCGCGGCACAGTGCTGGTCAACCCTCATGCGCCGCTCATGCACCGAGATCGACGTTTCCGGGGAAAACGTCGAGTGGCGGTCTCCGAAACGTCGATCTCGGCGAAAACGCCGCGGGCGTCAGCCCTGCGGGCGCTTACCGGCCGCCACCTCGTCGGGGTAGTCGGCGTAGTAGGGCACATAGCCCTCGTCGCGGCCGGCCAGCACGTACAGCGGGTCCTCGATGTCGGGGCCGTAGGCCTGTTCGCGCAGCTCGACCTTGCGGCTTTTGAACGTGGTGGTGTGTTCCATCGACTCCACCACCCGCACGAACAGCGGCAGCGCGTACGACGGCAGCCGGTCATAGACGGTGCGGGCCAGCGCACCGCCGTCGAACTCGGCGCCGTCGCGGAGTTTGACCGCGGCCATCCCGGCGCGGCCGCCGGTGCGCGGAATCTCCACGCCGTAGACCGCGCACTCCTCGACGCCCGCGTCGGCGGCCAGCGCCGCCTCGACCTCGGTGGTGGCGACGTTCTCGCCCTTCCAACGGAAGGTGTCGCCGAGCCGGTCGGCGAACGCGGCGTGCGCCATCCCCTGCGGGCTCATCAGGTCGCCGGTGTTGAACCAGCAGTCGCCGATCTTGAATGCGTTACGTACCAGCTTCTTCTCGGTGGCCGCCGGGTCGGTGTAGCCGTCGAACGGGGACAACCGGTTGACCGGGCTGAGCAGCAGTCCGGGCTGGCCCGCCGGCACCCGCCGGACCCGACCATCCGCGCCGCGCAGCGGCTCACCGGTCTCCGGGTCGTACTCCACGTAGGCCAGCGGGGTCGGCGAGATGCCGGCGCTCTTGGGCACGTTGAAGATATTCAGGAACGCGGTGTTGCCCTCGCTGGCGCCGTAGAATTCGCAGATCCGCTGGATGCCGAACCGGCGGGTGAACTCGTCCCAGATCTCCGGGCGCAGGCCGTTGCCGCAGATCACCCGCACCTTGTGCGCGCGGTCGGTCGGTTTGGCCGGCTGGTTGAGCAGGTAGCGGCAGACCTCGCCGATATAGACGAAGGCCGTCGCGTCGGCGGCGATCACCTCATCCCAGAACCGCGACGCCGAGAACGACTTGCCCAGCGCCAGCGTCGCCCCCGCGACCAGCGCCGACGACAGCGCGACGGTCAGCGCGTTGTTGTGGTACAGCGGCAGGCAGCAGTACAGGGTGTCGGAGCCCTTGAGCCGCATGCCCAGTCCGCCGAATCCGGCCAGCGCCCGCAGCCACCGCTGATGCGTCATCCGGCTGGCCTTGGGGTAGCCGGTGGTGCCCGAGGTGAAGATGTAGAACGCGGTGTCCTTGGCCAGCACCGCCGACACGGACGCGGGGTTGCCGGTGGGCGCGGTGGCGGCGAGTCGTTCCAGCTCCTCGATGGTCATCGGGTCGGCCACCGCGCCGCACTCGGTGACGGCGCCGACCAGGTCGGACTCGGCGACGAGCACCTTGGCGTCGAGCAGCCCCAGGCTGTGGGCCAACACGTCGCCGCGCTGGTGGTAGTTGACCATGCCGGCGATCGCGCCGCATTTGACCACGGCCAGCATCATCAGCACCGCGTTGGGTGAGTTGCGCAGCATGATCCCGACCACGTCGCCGTGCCCGGCGCCCCGCGCGGCCAGCACCGCGGCGTAGCGGTTGACGGTGGCGTTGGCTTCGCGGTAGGTCAGCTGCTGGTCGCCGAACTTCAGGAAGACCCGGTCGCCGTAGCTTGCGGCACGGTCCTGGAACACCTTGCCGATCGATGTCTTGAAGTTGGGCTGGACCAGCAGGCCGGTGCGCAGGCCACGCAGGATCACCGGCAGATCGGCCAGCACGCCGGGCACCCGGGTCGCGATATCAACCAACCCGACCGAGGTGCGGGCACCGGAGTCGTGCTCAGACACGTTATCCCTCGTTTCGCTCTACTTGGCGGCCAAGCGTATCCCCGACGTCGCCGCTGGTCGAAATGGCCTGAGCCTGCGGTCGACGTAGATTCAGCGGGGCGCGCAGGCCGCCAGCGCCGCATCCAGCTCGTCGACGACCAGCAGCCGATCCAGCGCGGCCTGCCGGACGTAGCCGTCGTCGATCAGCCCGTACAGCCAGGCCCGCAGCCCGTCGTAGTGGCCGTGCGGGTCGAGCATCACCACCGGTTTGTCGTGGAAACCCAGGTAGCCGGCGGTCCACGCCTCGAACAGCTCCTCGAGTGTGCCGATGCCGCCGGGCAGCGTCAGGAACGCGTCGGCGCGGTCCTCCATCACCTGCTTCCGTTCCCGCATGGTGTCGGTGACGATCAGCTCGTCGGCGTCGACGTCGGCCAGTTCGCGGTGCACCAGCGCCTTGGGGATCACCCCGACGGTCCGCCCGCCGCGGTCCCGCGCCGCCACGGCCAGCGCGCCCATCGCCGACACGTTGCCGCCGCCCCACACCAACGTCCAGCCGCGGTCGGCGATCGCCGCACCGACCTGGCTGGCCAGCGCCAGCAGCTCCGGGCGCGTCGGCCCAGACGCGCAGTACACACACACCGCCCAGTTCACATCCGAAAGGCTATCGGGCCCCGTAAACTCCCGCGCGATGCCGATTCGGTGGAACGTTCCCCAACATGCGGCCGAGTTGGAGCAGCTGTCGGCTGCGCTGCGCCGCACCGGCGCCGTCGTGCTCGGACCCGACGGGGTCGGCAAATCCACGCTGGCCCGGTTGGCCGCCGAACACGTCGCCCACCAGCACCCGGACACCCTCATCCGCTGGGTCACCGGCACCCCGACCGAGGCGGTGGTCCCGTTCGGGGCGTTCAGCCACCTGGTGGAGATCGCCGACCTGGGCAAGCCGGCCGCGTTGTTGCGGGCCGCCCGCGCCTCGTTGTCGAAAGATGCCCGCGAGGGCGATCTGCTGCTGGTCGTCGACGACGCGCAATACCTCGACGTCTTGTCGGCCACCCTGGTGTATCAGCTGGCGCTGGCCGGGGTGGCCCGGATGATCGTCACCGCCCGCGCCGACACCGCCCCCGCGGCCATCGCGGCGCTGTGGACCGACGGCCTGCTGGACCGCCTCGACATCGAACCGCCCGGCGGCGCCACCTCGGCCGCCGAGGTCGACGCGTACCTCGCCGAATTGCCGCCGCAGCGCGGGCGGTACTGAACTATCTGGCCGTGCAGGAGCCGCTGGCGCGCACCGATCTGGGCGGCCTGACCGGCGACGACGCCATCGCGCGCGCCGAGGAACTCGGCGCGGTCGAAACCCGTCTGCGCGGCGGGCGCGGGCCCGACCCGGTGGTGTACACCGCCCACCCGCTGTTCGCCGCACACGCGCTGGTCGCGCTGGTCG
>PPEA01000575.1 GCA_002967005.1 Mycobacterium talmoniae | reverse complement strand
ATGACCGGCGCGACCGGGTCGACCGGGGTCCCGACGGACAGGTCGACGATGCCGTCGGGGTGGGCCCGGGCCAGCGCGGTCGCCTCGGCCAGGGTGTCCCAGGGAAACTCCGGCAGTGCCGCCGACACCGGTCGGCGGTTCACCAAGCTGCTCAGGCGTCCTCGCCTTGCGGCGGCAGATCCTTGACGACCTGCGGGTCGTTCTCGGTCATCCCGACCTTGGAGGCGCCGCCCGGTGAGCCGAGTTCGGTGAAGAAGTCGGCGTTGAGCTGGGTGTAGTCACTCCACTGATCGGGCACGTCGTCCTCGTAGAAGATGGCCTCGACCGGGCAGACCGGCTCGCAGGCGCCGCAGTCCACGCACTCGTCGGGGTGGATGTACAGCATCCGCGCACCCTCGTAGATGCAGTCGACCGGGCACTCCTCGATGCATGCCTTGTCTTTGACGTCGACGCAGGGCTCGGCGATCGTGTACGTCACGAAGGTCTCCTCCATGTCCTATTCGGTGGCGTATCCGCCCCTCAATGCGGCCGCATTGGTTGCTGATACTAGCCGTCGCACATAAAGGCCTTCTACCGGGCCACGGTCGTTTTGCGCACTATGCGCGCAGGTGCAGTGCAACTAGTTGCATAGGACCCGCGGTCGCCCTTATGCTGCCCAGATGGCGCTGCCCCACGCGATCCTGGTGTCGCTGTGCGAACAGTCCGGCTCGGGCTACGAGCTGGCCCACCGATTCGACCGCTCGATCGGCTATTTCTGGAGCGCCACCCACCAGCAGATCTACCGCACGTTGCGGGCCATGGAGAACGACGGCTGGGTACACGTCACCCCCGTCACGCAGCAGGGCCGGCCGGACAAGAAGGTGTACACGGTGTCGGAGGCCGGGCGTGCGGAGTTGGCGCGCTGGATCGCCGAACCGCTGTCCGGGCGCGGCAACGCCGTGGTCGATGCACCGCTGCGCGATCTCGCGGTCAAGGTGCGCGCCACCTGCTACGGCGACGCCGAGGCGGTGCGCGCCCAGGCCGCCGCCTTGCGCACCGAACGCGCCGAGCGGCTGGATCTGTACCGGGCGCTGGAGAAGCGGCAGTTCCCCGACCCCGACGCGCTGACCGGTTCCGCATTGCATCAGTACCTGGTGTTGCGCGGCGGCATCCGCGCCGAGGAAAGCGCGATCGACTGGCTTTACGAAGTTGAAGAGGCACTGAGGTGAAAGCGGCGCTATGACTTCCGAGTACCCAACCCTGCTGTCCCCGTTAGATCTTGGCTTCACCACCCTGCGCAACCGGGTGGTGATGGGGTCGATGCACACCGGGCTGGAGGACCGCGCCGGCGACATCAACGCGCTGGCAGCGTATTTCGCCGAACGTGCCCGCGGTGGCGTCGGGCTGATCATCACCGGGGGGTATGCGCCCAACCGCACGGGCTGGCTGCTGCCGTTCGCGTCACAGATGATCAGTGCCGCCGACGCCCGGCGGCACCGGCGCATCACCGATGCAGTGCATGAGGCCGGCGGCAAGATCCTGCTGCAGATCCTGCACGCGGGACGCTATGCCTACCACCCGTTTTCGGTGAGCGCGTCGGCGATCAAGTCGCCGATCACACCGTTTCGGCCGCGCCGACTCTCCGCGCGCGGTGTGGAGCGCACCATCGACGACTTCGCGCACGCG
Organism: Mycobacterium talmoniae; assembly: GCA_002967005.1. Lineage (GTDB taxonomy): Bacteria > Actinomycetota > Actinomycetes > Mycobacteriales > Mycobacteriaceae > Mycobacterium > Mycobacterium talmoniae. The sequence continues at coordinate 699 of PPEA01000575.1, read as the reverse complement.
GCGTCGCTGGCCGCCGAAGCCGGCTACGACGGCGTGGAGATTATGGGCAGCGAAGGCTACCTGCTCAACCAGTTCCTGGCGCCGCGCACCAACAAGCGCCGCGACGCCTGGGGCGGCAGCGCGGCCAACCGCCGCCGGTTCCCGGTGGAGATCGTGCGCCGCACCCGCGAGGCCGTCGGCGATGACTTCATCATCTGCTATCGGATGTCGATGGCCGACTACGTGCCGGACGGGCAGAGCTGGGACGAGACCGTGGCGCTGGCAACCGAAGTCGAGGCTGCGGGTGCGACGCTGCTGAACTCCGGGTTCGGCTGGCACGAAGCGCGGGTGCCGACCATCGTCACCTCGGTGCCCAACAGCGCGTTCGTCGACATTTCCAGCGCGGTCGCCGAACACGTCGGCATCCCGGTGGTGGCGTCCAACCGGATCAACATGCCGCAGGCGCCGAGCAGATCCTGGCCGACACCCAGGTGCAGCTGATCTCGATGGCCCGCCCGATGCTGGCCGACCCGGACTGGGTGGCCAAGGCCGCCGACGGCCGCGCCCACGAGATCAACACCTGCATCTCCTGCAATCAGGCCTGTTTGGATCACGCGTTCGTGCACAAGAAGGTGTCCTGTCTGCTCAATCCGCGGGCCGGCCGGGAAACCACGCTGGTGCTGGGCCCGACTCGCCGCGCCCGCAACGTGGCGGTGGTCG
>PPEA01000574.1 GCA_002967005.1 Mycobacterium talmoniae | reverse complement strand
TGGCCGAGGGCGGCCTGGTCGACAAGCTGACCTCGCGCAACGGCCCGCTGGAGCAACTCACCGACGTCGCCGACGCCCTGGCCCGGCTGGCGCCGGGGATGGAGGCGCTGCAGCCGGCCATCGACACCCTGCAAGAGGCCGTCATCGCGCTGACCATGGTGGTCAACCCGCTGAGCAATATCGCCGAACGCATCCCGCGCATGCCGCGCCGGGCCACCCGTCGGTCCACGGCGCGCCCGGTGCACTCCCAGCGGATCATCGACCACGATCTCCCCGACCCCGACCAGCCGTGACCCTTTAGGCTGGTCGGGTTGCACCCGCCTCCTTAGCTCAGTGGTAGAGCACTCGCCTTGTAAGCGAGCGGTCGTCAGTTCAATCCTGACAGGGGGCTCCACGAAAAACAGGCTCGCGGACGCGTTCTTTGAATACCGTCGTCCCGCGCGTCCAGCCGACCCGCTCGGCAATCACCATGGCCGGCATCGTCGGCGCTGCCTTGAGCTGGGCGCGGATCGCGTCCTCGAACGCATCCACCGCCAACCCAATCGGTTTACGCACATATTTCGGCGGCGCGTCCGACGCCAGTGCTGAGCGCACCGTGTTCTTCGAGATCTTCAACGTCTGCGCGACCGTCTTGATCGGCAACCCCTCCGCTCGATGCAACCTGCGGGTCTCAGCCCAGTTCGCCACTGACAACAACTCGCTTCCCGCCTCGGCGCAAAGCCGAGAGTCCGTCGAAGCGGGTCAGAATTCGGGCGTCGACACGGGGTCAGATTTCATACGCCGCCGACAGCGGATCGTGCCATCCCGACGCGCACGTCAAGAACATCGAGGACTGGCGACACCGCGAGTCCTAGCGAGCTCGCCCGCCACGCGGACCATTTTCCCAGCAGCCTTGGAGAAACCCAAGAGGCATGTCGGTGCAGGCCAGTAACGTTTCGCGGATGATTAGCAGGGACCACAAGACGCCGCTGATTATCGCCGGCGCAGTGGTTGTCTGCCTACTGATCGTCGTGACCTTTGTCTTGGTGGCTGTCCATGACTCGCCCTCGGGCGGCCCGCCATTGACATCGAGTTACCCGACACCGTTGACAGCGAGCTACCCGACGACTTCACCGGGCACGGCCGCAAGTGCCGAACTGGCGAAGCTCGCCACCATCCCAATCAAAGGACGCGCACCCAAAACCGGATACGACCGGGCGCTGTTCGGCACGCCGTGGACCGATGACGTCACCGTTCCCGGTGGCCACAACGGCTGCGACACCCGCAACGACATTCTCCGGCGCGACCTCGCCGGCGCGGGTTATAAACCGGGCCGGAAAGCCTGCATCGTGCTCAGCGGAACCCTGAAGGACCCCTACACGGGCGAAGTGATCATGTTCAGCCGCGGACCCAGGTCGAACCAAATTCAGGTGGACCACATCGTGCCGATTCTGGACGCGTGGCAGAAGGGCGCCCAGCAGTGGGACGACCTCAAGCGCCGCAACTTCGCCAACGACCCGATGAATCTCCAGACGACCTCGGCAGCGGCCAACCGCGAGAAGGGGTCGGCCGACGCGGCCACCTGGTTGCCGCCCAACACGGCCTACCGGTGCACCTACGTCTCTCGGATGGTTGACGTGAAAAGCACCTACGGAGTGTGGATGACACAGGCCGAACACGATGCGATCGAGCGCATACTGCACAGCTGCCCCAACTAGCGCGACCACCCGTCGTTGCTTCCCGCGATCCCTTGGCCTGTGCAGTACTGTCCCGAATACATCAACTAGCGACAACCCCAAGTCGTGGGCCAGATCAAGATCGTCGCTCCTGGAGCTCTTCAACTATGGCTATGAGCGCGCACACGCTGGCCATGCGGAGCCAGCTGTGCTGGTTCTTCCGGATCTCGTCCAGGCCTCCGGACCGCCGCCCCTTGGGCGGCTTCCAGCAAGACCTTCGCCTGTTCGATGAATTCGTGGGCCATGCCCCGACCTAACCAGCCACTTCCGGCTGGCTGCCCATTCCACCGTGCTTGGCGTGGGCGAAAATGTGGGTGCTCCGTCGGCCAACGCAAACTTGCGGCGTCGACCCTGCGGTCAGGGCGTCCAGCCTGTACTCACGGCATCGAGGCTGCGCTCACGGCGTCGACCCTGCGCTCACGCCCGGTATCGGCGCGCAAACACGGCCTCACCGCAGACTCGCTGCCGCCACCGCAGACTCGATGCCCTGGATGCAGACTCGGTGCCCACGCCGCAGGCTCGGCGGCTAGCCAACCCGCCGCTGCCGGTCCCCGTGATCCGCGCGGTATCAGTCGCGGCCTGCCGCCCGGCGCTGCCCGATCCCCGGCCGCGTCGCCAACAATTCGTCGATCTCGTCACGGGTCTCGGCCAGGATCTTCCAGCTCAGCTCCCACAGCTCCGGCTCGTCCGGCGCCAACAGCTCGAACCGCAATCCCCGCGCCCGCTGGATATCCCGCCACACCCGCGGCTGGGTCGGGTATTTATCCCCGAGCACGTTCGCGCCGCCGCCGCTGGTCAGAAAGTCGCCGTCGCGCTCCAGTTCGCCGTCGAGGCAGGTCGACACGGACCGCTGCACGCCGGCATTGGTCAGCACGCACGCGCACATCGGGCACGGCTCGACGGTGCCGTAGACCGTAACGGCGGCCGGGGACGGTTCCGGCGGCGTGATCGTGTGATCCGGCGCGTCGCCCGCCGCGACCTTAAGCACCGCCTGGGTTTCGGCGTGCTCGATCACCGCGCCCGGTTGCGCCATCGCGTTTTCGCCGTAGAACAAGTCGGCCCTACGCCCCGAACGGACGACCGCCACCGCCCCGATCCCAAAGTTGCCGCCGTGGTAGGCCCGCAGCGCCACCTCGAGGGCGATCCGGGCGAAATAGCGGTCGCAGCCGGGCGGGAACGTGTGGCGGGTGCGGTCGAGGTAGTCCTGGACGCGCGCCGCGATGTCGCTCACCGGTGATCCGCTCAAATGGTCGGTTCGATCACCGAGACGGTGTCGTCGTGGTTGCCGGTGTAGGCGGTGTGGCTGGCGGGGTCGGCGGCCACCACGAAGGTGTCTTTGCCGATGGTGATGGTGGCGATGACGGCGTGCTTGACGGTGTCGATCACCGACACGGTGCCTTCGGTTTCGTTGGCGACATACGCCAGATGGGCGGCGGAGTCCAGGGCCACGCCGTGCGGGTGTTTGCCCACCGGGATGGTGGCGATCACCGCGTGGCTGGCGAGGTCGATCACCGACACGGTGCCGTCGGATTCGTTGGCGACGTAGACGGTGTGGGCGGTGGTGTCCACCGCCAGCCCCCGCGGGTCGCCGCCCACCGGAATGGCGGCCGCGATGGTGTGGTCGGTGGTGTTGATCAGCGACACCGTGTTGTCGCTGTTGGCCACGTAGGCGGTGTGACCGGTCGGGTCGACGGCCACCCCGAACGGGTTCTTGCCCACCGGGACGGTGGCGACGACGGTGTTGTGCGCGAGGTCGAACACCGACACGTTGTTGTCCCAGCTGTTGGCCACGAAGCCGGTGTGGGTGGTGGGGTCGACCGCCAGCCCCCACGGATTGGTGCCGACCGGGATGGTGGTGGCGAGCGACTTGGCCGCGGTGTCGATCACCGACACCGTGTCGTCGCGGTTGTGGCGG
>PPEA01000573.1 GCA_002967005.1 Mycobacterium talmoniae | reverse complement strand
CGCATCTCGTGGATGGTGCCCTGCAACTCGTGCATTTCACCGACCATGTCGTGGGTGATGCCGGACAGCTCGGTCATCAACGCATACATGTGCTTCATGGTCTGGACGGTCTTGCCCATTTCCTCGGACTGCTTTTCCATGTCGGCCATGCGGTCCTTCATCAGCTTCATGTTCTGCAGCTGGCCCACGCCCTGCATGCTGATCAGGAACGGGATCGAGGTGTGTTCGATCGGGGTGCCCTGCGGTCGGGTGATCGCCTGCACCCGGGAGATGCCGGGCACCTGGAACACGGCCTTGGCGATCTTGTTGATGACCAGGAAGTCCGCCGAATTCCGCATGTCGTGGTCGGTTTCGATCAGCAGCATCTCCGGGTTCATCCGGGATTGATTGAAGTGCCGATCGGCGGCCGCAAACCCTTGGTTGGCCGGAATGTCTTGGGGGATGTATTTGCGGTCGTCGTAGTTCGGCGTGTATCCGGGCAGCGCCGCCAGCCCGACAATGGCGATCGCCAACGAGGCGGCCAGGACGGGGGCGGGCCAACGCACGATCATGGTGGCCACCCGTCGCCAGCCGCGGGTGCTCATTTTGCGTTTGGGGTCGAACAGGCCGAACCGGCCGCCGACCGCAATCGCCGCCGGCCCCAGCGTGAGCGCCACCGCGACACCCACCAAGATGCCCACGGCGCAGGGCACACCCAGGGTTTGGAAGTACGGCATCCGGGTGAAGCTCAGGCAGTACGTCGCGCCGGCGATGGTCAGGCCCGAACCCAGGATCACGTGGGCGGTCCCGTGGAACATGGTGTAGTACGCCGATTCTCGGTCTTCGCCGGCCTGGCGCGCCTCTTGATAGCGGCCGAAAAGGAAGATGCCGTAGTCGGTCCCGGCCGCGATCGCCAGCGAGGTCAGCAGGTTGGTCGCGAACGTCGACAAGCCGATCACGTGATAATGGCCGAGCATCGCGACGATGCCGCGGGCGGCGGACAGTTCGAGCCCCACCATGACCAGCAGGACGATCACGGTGATGATCGAGCGGTAGACCAACAGCAGCATGGTGATGATCACCACGAACGTCACGACGGTGATCTTCACCATGGTCCGGTCACCGGCGTGCTGCACGTCGGCCTGCAGCGGGCCGAAACCGGTGACGTAGACCTTGACCCCGTTCGGCGGCGTCGTCTCGTCGACGATCTTTCGAACCGCCTCGGCGGATTCGTTCGCTAACGACTCCCCCATATTTCCGGCGAGGTTCAGCTGAACGTAGGTGGCCTTGCCGTCCTTGCTTTGCGCCGCCGACTCGGTGAGCGGGTCTCCCCAGAAGTCCTGAATGTGCTGGACGTGTTTGGTGTCCGCCTCCAGCCGTTTCATCAAGTCGGCGTAGTACTTGTGGGCGTCGGCACCCAGCGGTTGATCGCCCTCCAGCACGATCATGGCGATGTTGTCGGAATCGGATTCCTTGAACACCTTGCCCATCCGCTCCATCGCCTGTACCGACGGCGCGTCCTTGGGGCTCATGGACACCGTGTTGGCTTTCGCCACCTCTTCCAGTGGCGGCACGGCGGTATTGACGAAGAACACGATGCCCAGCCAGATCAGCAGGATGGGCACCGCCAGCCGGCGGATCCACCGGGCCAGCGAGTCCGTCGCATACGCGGTGCGCGGGGGCAGGATGCTCATGCCGACTTCGCGAAGCAGTAGATGTAGGCGTTCACTTCGTGTGAGGTCCTCTCGTCTTTGACTTCACCGTTGGCAGTGATCCGACAGCCCAGGACGTTGCTATTGCCTTGCGCCAGAATGTTGCCCGTCATCGACGGAGCGTTCGTGATGATTGTGAACGACCACGGCACCTCGGCGCCGTTGACCTGGTGGGGTTGCCCTTCCTGGTCGATGTAGTTGATGTCGGCGATGGTGCCCGGCGGTCCGAATATCTCGTACGTCACGTGTTTGGGGTCGGAATTGACGTCGTCGTCCGACATGCTGCCGGCGTAGGTCTCCAGCTTGTGGGACCCGAAGATGCCGCGGATCCGCATCACGGCGAAGCCAGCGACGACGAGGACCACCACCATGATCAACGGTATCCACACCCGGGTCAGCACCCGGAAGACCACCCGGTCCATTACCTGACCTCCTCCGGCTCACCGGTTACCGATGCTGATTGCGGCAGTCCGCGGCGAAGTTGGGCGTAGCATCGCGAACCGCGTCGGCCAGGATCGCCCGCGGCGGCGCCCCCTCGTTGCCGCCGTTGATGTGCAGCTCAAGGACGGCCCGAGCGATCGCCCCGGTGGCGTGATAGACCAGCCGCGGGTATAGGTCGACGTCGGGATCGGTGCCGCTGCGCCGGCCGATCTCGGCGAGCATCGCGTCGGTCTTGGAGTCCGACAGCGCTACATGCCGAGCGATCAACGCGGGATGGTCGGCCATCAGCCGGGTCACCGCGATCATCCACTCCAGGCCGTCGGCGGATTCGACGAAGCCGATCAGGATGGACTCCAGCGAGTCCAGCACCGGTTCCTCGGGACTGCGCTGGCCAAACGCCTCGACCAGGTCCTGCACCGACTTATCCAGCATGAACAGGACGGCGTCTTCCTTGTTGGAAAAGTAGTTATGGAACGTCCGTGTCGAGACCCCGGCGGCCTCGGCGATGGCTTCGGCGGTCGTCGCGTCCAGGCCCCGATCGATCGTCAATTCCAAAGCGGCCCTGCTCAACGCCTCTTTGGTGGCAAATTTTTTGCGCTCGCGCAGCCCGATCTCCGACACGACGCCAAACCTGCCTTATCTTGCGGAGTCATGCAAGTTTTCAGGATACTGCAAGGATGTGTCGTACGCCACTCCCCGTCGGTACCGTGATCTGGCACACACCAATTCGGCATTGCGGTAGTCGTGCAGCCCCCGCGAACCACGCCGGTGGCTTCCCGCCGTCGAAGAGGCCACAATGCTGGGACGGTCCGGCGCGGTCGGATCGCGACAACAACAGAGGAGCAGCGTGGTGAAGCGTGAAGTGGTGGTTGCCGTGGCCGGATTGACGGTCGTGGTCGCCGGCCTGTCCGGGTGTTCGAAGGGCTCCAAAGCCGAGGCCAAAGTCACCGTCGGCGGGCAGGAACAGCACGTGCAGGGCGGCGTTCAATGCGCCAGCCACGACGGATCGCTGGCCATCACCATCGGCGACGCCAACACCACCGGGGTGGTCGCCACGCTCAGTGACGCCGACTCCCCCGAGCTGCTCAGCGTGGTGTTCGGTGATGTCGACGGCTCCCAGCTCATGTACGCGCAGGACATGCCGGTGTCGGGTACCGCAACCGAAACCAAGGCGAGCAAGGACGGTAAGCACTACAAAATTGCCGGTACCGCCAGCAAGTTGGACACCGTCGCGAACCCGGAGAGCAAACCGTTTGAGATCGACGTGACGTGCCCGTAGCCGAGCACATTACCCGCTCAGCACGCTGCCTGAAGGCGATCCAGAACGGGCACTTGCCCTTTCAGTAGCTTGATCCTCGCCTGCGCGAGGGTGAACCAGCCGACCCGATCCACCTCCGGGAATTGCCGCACCCGCCCGGAACCTTTGGGCCACTCCATCTCGAAGGTGTTGCTGTGCGCGTCGGTGAGGTCCAGATCGCCGGCCACCGCGAAGACGGCCAGGTGCTTTCCGCTCGGCTGGCGCAGCGAGCCGAGGTCGGTTCGGGGCCCCGGCGGCGGGGCCAACCCGACCTCCTCGGCGAACTCGCGCTGCGCGGCGTGCCAGGGGTCTTCGCCGGCGGTGTATTCCCCCTTCGGGATGGACCAGGCGCTGTCGTCCCTGCGCGCCCAAAACGGGCCGCCCGGATGGGCGAGCAGCACCTCGACGGTGCCGTGCGTCGTCCGGTAAAGCAGCAGGCCCGCACTGAGTTTCGGCACCGGGTTAGGCGCCGACCGCGCGTTCCAGGTCTTTGAGCGCGGTTTCCAGGTGCCCGAGCAGTCGCTGCAGGTGGGGGATCGAGCGTCGGCAGCCGACCAGACCGAAGTCCAGGTTGCCGGCGTTGTTCACCAGCGTGATGTTCAACGCCTGCCCGTCCAGCGCGATGGACAGCGGGTAGTTGCCGTCCAGCCGAGCGCCGCGCCAATACATCGGCTCGACCGGGCCCGGCACGTTGGAGATGACGATGTTGAACGGCGGCCGCGTCGAGGACACGAAGCCGGGGATTGCCGCCAGGGCCAGCGGGGCCATGTTGAGCGCGGACAGCGCCAGCGCCTGCGCCCGCGGCAGTTCGGCGAACACCTTCTTATTGCGGCGCATGGATTCGCTGATGGTCTGCAGGCGTTGGGCGGGATCCTCGGTGTCGGTGCCCAGATTGCACAGGATGGTTCCCACCATATTGCCGCCGCTGTCGGCCTCGGCCTCGGTGCGCAGGCTCACCGGCACCATCGCCACCAACGGCGCGTCCGGCAACGCGTTCTGCTCGGCCAGGTAGTACCGCAACGCCCCGGCGCACATCGCCAGCACGACGTCGTTGACGGTCACCCCGGCGGCCCGCTTGACGGCCTTGACCCGATCCACCGACCAGGACTGCGCCGCGCAGCGCCGCGCGCCGCCGATCTTGACGTTGAACATGGTGCGCGGCGCCGCGAACGGCAGGGTCAGCTGCTGCTCGAACAGCGCGGCGCGGGCCAGCGACACCGTCGAAGGCCCCAGCGCCGCAACACTTCCCACCGTTCCGGTCAGCGCCTGCAGCAGGGACGCGCCGCTGGCGTGGGTGCGCCGCCGGCGCGGCAGGCTCCACGGGGTGCGCAGCTGCGGGTCGCGCGGATCCGTCGACAGCGTGCGCTGCACCAGTCGCAGCGCCGAGACACCGTCGACCAGCGCGTGGTGAAACTTCACGTAGACCGCGAACCGGCCGTCGTTGAGCCCCTCCACCACATGGGTTTCCCAGAGCGGGCGGTGCCGGTCCAGGAGGCTGCCGTGCAGCAGCGAGGTCAGCTCGAGCAGGTCGCGCACCCGGCCCGGCACCGGCAGCGCCGATCGGCGCACGTGATAGTCGACGTCGATGTCGTCGTCATAGGACCACCCCACGTTGGCGATCCCACCCAGCACCGTCGCCGGTCGCTGCCGGAACGTGGGTTGAAAGTCCTGGTGGGTGATCATGTCGTGGTAGATCTCGCCGACGAATTCCGGCCCGGCGCCCGGCGGCGGCTCGAACAGCATCAAACCCCCCACGTGCATGGGGTGCTCGCGGGTTTCGGCCAGCAGGAAGATCGAATCCGTCGGCGTCATCAGCTTCATGACTCACTCCCTACCCGTGCGCATGCTCGGCCATCGCGTCGCGCAACGTTGGCATTTCCCCGCCGCGTCAGCCCCATAACGATTCCACAAATGTGCTGCGCAAGCGGTCGGATCACCTAACGATGAAATGGCAACTAGTGGCCGTTCCTAGCACGGAGGTCGACATGGATGCTCGCAAACTGTTCGCCGAGTGCCTCGGCACCGCGATCCTGGTGTTCGTCGGGGTCGGCGTCGCGACGTTATCGTTTGGCGACTGGGGCCGGGGTCTGCTCATCGACGGCGCCGCCGGCTGCAGCGTCGCGGCCGGCGTGGTGGCCACCGCGCTCGCGTTCGGGCTGGTCATGCTGATCCTGGCCTATGCGCTGGGCCCGATCTCGGGGGCGCATGTCAATCCGGCGGTCACCATCGGGTTCGTCAGCAGCGGCCGGATGTCGATCGTCGAGGGCATCGGCTACTGGGTCGCGCAGTTCGTCGGCGCCATCATCGGCGCGGCGGCCCTGTACGGCATCTTCCATTCCAGCTCGCTGTACTCGGCGAACCAGACCGGGCTGGGCACCGACGGCTGGGCCGACCATTCCCAGGTCAGCATTGGGTGGGCCGGCGCCTTCGCCGCCGAGGCGGTGCTGACCTTCATCTTCGTGCTGGTCGTTTTGTCGGTCACCTCCCGGATCGGGAACACGACGGCGGCCGCGCTGGCGATCGGGCTGGCGCTGGGGACCGTGCACCTGCTCGGCATCCCGCTGACCGGCACCGGGGTGAACCCGGCCCGCAGCCTGGGCCCGGCCATCCTGGTCGGCGGGGACGCGCTGGGTCAGCTGTGGCTGTTTATCGTGGCGCCGCTGGTCGGCGGCATCGTGGCGGCCGTGACCCACCTGTACCTGGTGCCGCGCAATGCCGAGGAGAGGGCCGGGGACGAGGAGCAGGTATCCGGATGACGGGCTTGCGCGGACAGTCGTGAAATACCGACACCTACATCTACCTGCGTAGATGTAGGTGTCGTTTATGGCGGTGGCGGAGGGATTTGAACCCTCGGACGGGGGTTACCCGTCACACGCTTTCGAGGCGTGCTCCTTAGGCCGCTCGGACACGCCACCGCCGCACAGCCTACCGAACCGGGGGCGGGTCATCCCAATCGCTGCCGGGCGAAGAACTCCTCCAGCGGTGCGGCGCACTCGTCGGCCAGCACGCCGCCGCGGACCTCCGGCCGGTGGGTGAGCCGGCGGTCGCGGACCACATCCCACAGCGACCCGACCGCCCCGGTCTTGGGTTCGAAGGCGCCGAACACCAGCCGCGCGATCCGTGCCATCACCAGTGCGCCCGCGCACATC
>PPEA01000572.1 GCA_002967005.1 Mycobacterium talmoniae | reverse complement strand
CTGACCGACATCCTTACCTTGCACCCGGGCGGCGCTGCGGGCTTCTTCCAGGGTGCGCCGCACCAAATCCATCCCGGACAGCCCCGCCAGGTGCTCGGGCGGACCGGCCGGCGGGTCGTCGTCGTTCTCGGTCATAGCTGGACCGCCGAGGCGCGCCCGGTTTCGGAGTCCGCCGCGCTGATCGGCACCTGTTTGGCGTCCCAATCCGCCGGAATGTCCTCGGCGACCGCCGCGGTGACCAAGACCTGCTCGGCGGTCGCGGCGACATGGGCCAAGGCGCGGCGGCGGGCGGTGTCCAACTCGGCGAAGACGTCGTCGAGCAGCAACACCGGTTCGGCGCCTTCGGTGCGCAGCAGTTCGTAGGCCGCCAACCGCAACGATAACGCCATCGACCACGATTCCCCGTGGCTGGCAAACCCTTTCGCGGGCGCGTCGCCGAGCCGCAATTCCAAGTCGTCGCGGTGCGGGCCGACCAGGCAGACCCCCCGGTCCAGTTCGGCTTGACGGCGCCGGGCCAGCCCGGTCAACAGTGTGTCCTGCAGCACGGCGACGTCCTCGGCCGGCTCACCCGGGGGCATTTCCACGCTAGGCCGGTAGGCGATCGCGGCGGGCCGCGAGGTCGGGGCCAACAACTGGTAGGCCTTTTCCACCTCCGGCGCCAACAGGTTGACCAAGTCCAGCCGGGCCGCCATCAGCTCCGCGCCGTGGGCGGCCAGTTGCCCGTCCCACACCTCGAGGGTGTCCAACACGCTGCGCTCGCCGCGGTGCAACGCGCCGGAGGCCGACTTGAGCAGCGCGGTGCGCTGCCGCAGGGCCCGGTCGTAGTCGGCGCGCACCCCGGCGATCCGCGGCCGCCGGATCGTGGCCAACTCATCGAGGTAGCGGCGCCGCTCACCCGGGTCGCCCCGCACCAACGCCAGATCTTCGGGCGCGAACAGCACCGCCCGCAGCACGCCGAGCACCTCGCGCGGGCTGCGCACCGGGCTGCGGTTGAGCCGGGCCTTGTTGGCGCGCCCGGCCGCGATCTCCAGATCCACGGCCAGCTCCCGGCCCTCGTTGACCACGATGGTCGATACCACCGCGCGGGCCGCCCCCGCCCTGATCAGCGGCGCATCGGTGGCGACCCGGTGTGAGTTGAGCGTCGACGAATACCACAACGCCTCAAGCAGGTTCGTTTTGCCGTAGCCGTTGGGCCCGACGAACACGGTGCGACCCGGCTCAAGCTCGATGTCGGCGGACGGCCACGATCGAAAATCGGTCAACCCCAGGTGGCGGATGTACAACCTAAATCCTCGACTCCGGCGGCAGCGCCTCGGTGTTAACCCGGCAACCGAACCGGCATCAACAGATACACGTAATCCGACGGCTGCGCGTCGAACGGTCCGGCGCCCTCGGGCCGTGGGTCATCCTCGCGCACCGGCCGCAGCACGGCCGGCTTCTTCGGCGTGGTGAACCCGAAACACACCTTCTCGGAGTGCAGCGACCCCAGCCCGTCGGTCAGATACGTCGGGTTGAACGCGATCGTCAACGGCTCACCCGCGAAGTCGACGGCCAGGTCCTCCTCGGCCCGGCCGACATCATCGGCGCCGGCGGACAGCCGCAGGCTGCCATCACCCAATTCCATCCGGACCTGGGCGCCCCGGTCGGCGACCAGCGCCACCCGCTTGATCGCTTCGGTCAACTCGGCGACATCCATGGTCGCCACCGCGGTGTGCTCGGCCGGCAGCAGCTGACGGAACTTGGGGAACTCCGCGTCCAGCAGCCGGGTGGTGCTGCGTTTGCCGTTGCTGCTGATCCCCAACAGGCCTTCGCTGCCCACCGAGGACCCGGTTCCCAGCGATAAGTGCACCTCGGAGCCGTCGACCCCGGCCTTCGCGGCTTCGGCCAGCGTCTTGGCCGGCACCAGGACCGCAGCCTCGATGTCGGCACCCGCCGACCAGGTCAGCTCGCGGACCGCAAGCCGGAATCGGTCGGTGGCCGCCAGCACCACGGTCTCACCGGAAATCTCCACCCGGATCCCGGTCAGCATCGGCAGCGTGTCGTCGCGACCGGCCGCGACCGCGACCTGACCGATCGCCTCGGCAAAGACGTCGGCCGCCACCACGCCGGTCTCCTCGGGCAGCGCCGGCAGCGCCGGATAGTCCTCGACCGCCATGGTCGGCAGCGAAAACCGGGCGCTTCCGCAGGTCAACGACACCCGGGTGCCCTCGACGCTGACGTCGACGGGTTTGGCCGGCAACGCCCGGGTGATGTCGGACAACAATCGGCCCGAAACCAAAACGCTTCCCGGAGAAGCGATTTCGGCAGGAACGCGAACTTCAGCGGAGACCTCGTAGTCAAACCCGGAGACGGTCAGGCCCTCATCGGAGCCGGTCAACAACACCCCGGCCAGCACCGGCTGCATCGGTCTGGTGGGCAGGTTCTTCGCCACCCAGGCGACCGCATCGGCGAAGTCTTCTCGCATCAAACGAAACTTCAAGTCGGTCAATCCGACTCCCGTCGACGCCACGTCCATAGTGTCCCTCATCACCCCTACATCAAGCTCTCGATCGGCTACCGGCCCCGCGAGCGGGTAAGTGCCCCGGTGACGAACACCTTGACCGTGGTACGCCGCGACGGCCGCATACGGCGGTCGAGACACAACCGTAGAGCGTTTGGCGGCATCTTGAAAGCTAAACGACCACCCCGACAAGGGCACGCCTCGGGGGAGGGCTCGGCGTCGACCGACGGGTGTGGACAGTGCGATCCCCAGCGGTCTGTTTCTAAAGGAAATCTAGGTAGAGGTACCAGTAACAGTATTAAGGCCTGTGCATGTTGGGTACAGCGTGGTGTCGGTGCTGCTAAACGGCTTGCGGGGCTGTGGATTCGCCGTGCACAACGGTGTGGCGCCGGGCCCCGGGTTGGGGATGTGCGCGGCGTTGTGCACGGGGCTGTGCGGTCGCGGCGGGTTACTCCGCCGGTTGTGCACACGGCTATACACAGCGGGCGGCTGTGATTGGTGGTGCGAACGAGCCAGAAGTTTTTTGGTGATGGGTGCGCGAAAATCAGCGCTTGGCGCGCTGCCGGATGCGGGTGGTGAGCTCTTTGACTTGATCGAAGACCTCGCGCCGCTCGGCCATCTCGCCGCGAATCTTGCGTTCGGCGTACATCACGGTGGTGTGGTCGCGGCCGAACGCCTGACCGATCTTGGGCAGCGACAGATCGGTGAGCTCCCGGCACAGGTACATCGCTATCTGACGCGACTGGGCCAGGGCGCGGGTCTTACCCGGCCCGCGCAGCTCCTCAATCGTGGTGTCGAAGTACTCGGCGGTGGCCGCCATGATGGTGGCGGCGCTGATCTGCATGGCGCTGGCGTCGGCGATCAGGTCCCGCAGCACGATCTCGGCCAGGGCTTTGTCGATCGGTGTCTTGTTGAGCGAGGCGAACGCGGTGACCCGGATCAGCGCACCCTCCAACTCCCGGATATTGCGCTCGATGCTGGTGGCGATCAGCTCCAACACCTCGCCGGGCACGTCAAGACGCTCGACCTGGGCTTTCTTGCGCAGGATGGCGATGCGGGTTTCGAGGTCGGGGGGCTGGACGTCGGTGATCAGCCCCCACTCGAACCGGGTCCGTAACCGGTCCTCGAGCGTGGCCAGCTGTTTGGGCGGGCGGTCCGAGGAGATGACGATCTGCTTGTTGGCGTTGTGCAAGGTATTGAAGGTGTGGAAGAACTCCTCCTGGATACCTTCCTTACCCTCGATGAACTGGATGTCGTCGACCAGCAGCACATCGACGTCGCGGTAGCTGCGCTTGAACGCGACCTTGCGGTCGTCGCGCAGCGAGTTGATGAAGTCGTTGGTGAATTCCTCGGTGGAGACGTACTTCACCCGCATACCAGGGAACAGGCGTTGGGCGTAGTTGCCGGCGGCGTGCAAAAGGTGCGTTTTACCCAACCCGGACTCCCCCCAGATGAAGAGCGGGTTGTAGGCCCGGGCGGGGGCTTCGGCAATCGCCAACGTGGCGGCGTGAGCAAACCGATTGGAGGCGCCGATGACGAACGTGTCGAACGTGTAGCGCCGGTTCAAACTGGTACCGCCGGCATCGCTGGGATCGTTGCTGGGCGGGCGTTCGGTGAAGTAGTTCGGCCAGGTTTCGTCGGCGTTGACCGGGGCTTGCCGGTCGGCCTCGACGTCTTCGATGTCCGGGCCACGGTCGTCGGGGATCGCGTCGGCGTCGGGTTCGGCGGGCGGGGGAGCGATGCGGACGCCCAGCTCGACCTGGTGGCCGAGCCGACGGCTGAGTGCGTCGGTGATCCGCACCCGCAGGTGCCGTTCGATCTCGTTTTGAACGAAGCTGCTGGGCACCGACAGCAGAGCGAAGCCCTCCACGATGGTCAGCGGCTGCACCAGGTTTAACCAGGCTTTTTGCTGAGGAGTGAGGGCCGGGAGGAGGGCGTCGCCGTTATGGGCCGGATGAGCGTCGCCGTTGAGTTCGGAAACGACTGCATCCCACACCGTCGGAAAGGCGGAACCGGGATCATCGGTCAATGCCAAATCCCCCCTGCTTCGATGTCGCGACACAACTCTACTAGCGGGGACGAACTGTCCACACGGTTATCCACAAGTGTGGAAAGGACGTCCGTCCTTGCGTCGCGACCTAGTGGCCGCAGTGTGTGGGATCGGCGCTCGAGACAGCCAGCATGGGTTGTCTGGACAGGAAGCCGTTCCGCCATCCTCGCATCGTTGTCGGGCGCGTTCCGGTGTGAAACGGCATTGCCCGAAGCTAACAGTTTTCGGGGCGGGGGACCAATCGTTCGGCGACATTGCCGGGGGTTCTGTGCGATTCGTTGACACGGCGTGACAGCAGTGACGACAGTTAACGATTGTGTTGCGGTGCGGTGGGCCCGCCGGGCGAGGTTTGACCGGGACAACGTGCATCAGTACCCTCGAACAGTCGCCCGAACGTCGGCGATACGGCTGCGACCCGGTGTTGTGTCGGGGACCGCGCCGGTTACCAGCGAGACGCAAAGTTTATCGAGGCTCCCGCCTTCGACGGACCACGGTCTGATGTCGAAGACGATGCCAGACGTATGAGGAGAATTCGCCGTGGCCAAGGGCAAGCGGACCTTCCAGCCGAACAACCGTCGCCGCGCCCGGGTGCACGGCTTCCGGTTGCGGATGCGTACCCGTGCGGGGCGCGCCATTGTTTCCGGCCGGCGTCGTAAAGGCCGCCGTTCGCTGACTGCCTGATCCGGTCGCGGGTATCAAGGCGGTGCTTCCCGCGCAGTACCGGATGCGTCGGTCATCCGATTTCAGTGCGACGGTCAAGCATGGAACGCGCGCCGTACAGCCCGATATCGTCCTGCACGCCCGCCAGGCCGGCGATGAGCCGGGGCCGCGGGTCGGCCTGGTCGTGGCGAAGGCGGTCGGTTCGGCGGTGGACCGGCATCGGGTGGCGCGCCGGTTGCGGCACGTCTGCCGGACCGTGCTCCCGGAGCTGCGGCCGACCGACCACCTGGTGATCCGGGCGCGGCCCAGCAGTCGGCATGCGGTGTCGGCGCGACTCGAACAGCAGCTGCGGGCTGGGCTGCGGCGCATCCACCAGGCCGAGGGATGCGACCGGTGAGATCCGCCGGGGCCCTGCGACAGCGGCGGAACGTACGGGCACTGCCGGTTCGCGGGCTGGTGTTCGTGATCAATCTGTACCGGCACCTGGTGTCGCCGCTGCGGCTGCCGAGTTGCCGGTTCATCCCGACCTGCAGTCAATACGCCGTGGATGCGCTGACCGAGTATGGGCTGATGCGCGGTACCTGGCTGAGCGCGCTGCGGCTGGCCAAATGCGGGCCCTGGCATCGGGGAGGATGGGACCCGATACCCGAACGAGCCGGATCTTGCGCGCACCACCACGACGTCGGCGAGGTCTGGGACCCCCCAGCGAAGCGAACGGAGAGTGAGCGCCTTGTCCTTTGATCCGGTCAGCCTCGACTACGTCTATTACCCGGTGTCGGGGATCATGTGGCTCTGGTACAAGGTGTTCAGTCACGTGCCCGGCCTGGGCCCGACCAGCTTCTTCACCTGGGTGCTGTCGGTGATGTTCCTGGTCTTCACCCTGCGCGCGCTGCTGTACAAGCCGTTCGTCAAGCAGATCCGCACCACCCGCCAGATGCAGGAGCTGCAGCCACAGATCAAGGCGCTGCAGAAGAAGTACAGCAAGGACCGGCAGCGCATGGCGCTGGAGATGCAGAAGCTGCAGCGCGAACACGACTTCAATCCGCTGCTGGGCTGCCTGCCGATGCTGGCGCAGGTGCCGGTGTTTTTGGGGCTGTATCACGTACTGCGATCGTTCAACCGGACCAGCACCGGGTTTGGGCAACTGGGGCTCTCGCCCGAAGAAAACCGGAAGCTGGGCAACTACTTTTTCGACGCGACCGACGTCGGCCACTTCCTCGACGCGAACCTGTTCGGGGCGCCGCTGAGCGCAAGCATGACCCAGAACCAGGCCAGCCTCGCGGCGTTCTCGAATTTCGAGTTCAACCGGTGGGCGGTCATCGCGGTCGGGGTGCCGGTGATGATCCTGGCCGGGATCGCGACCTACTTCAACAGCCGCGCGTCGGTGGCCCGGCAAAGTCCGGAGGCCGCCGCCAATCCGCAGACCGCGATGATGAACAAGCTGGCGCTATACGTGTTCCCGCTGGGGGTGGTGGTCGGCGGGCCGTTCCTGCCGCTGGCGATCATCTTCTACTGGTTCTCCAACAACATCTGGACGTTCGGCCAGCAGCACTACGTGTTCGGCATGATCGCCAAAGAAGACGAGGCGAAAAAGGAAGAGGCGCTGCGCCGCCGGGCGGCGAATGCGCCGGCTCCCGGAGCCAAGCCGAAACGCACCCCGAAGGCCCCCGGCGGCAGCGGGGTGTCGACGACGGTGGACAGCGCCGAGGCCGACGGCGAGGTAACCGAAGCACAGCCGGCGACCACCGAGACCGGGAAGCCCGCCCCGGCGAAGAAGACCGCGCGGCCAGGGCCCAAACAGAAGAAGCGTAAGCGGTGACCGAGACCGGAACCGGGACGACGGTGACCCAGGAAAGAGGGAGATAGGCATGACGGACGCCGACACCACACAATCCGACGCCGAGGCGCAGTCGCTGGAAGGCGAGCACCCCAACGGCGCCGAGGGCACCGACACGGAGTCCGATCTGGAGGAGCGACTGGTCGCCGAGGGCGAAATCGCGGGCGACTACTTGGAGGAGCTGCTGGACCTGCTCGACTTCGACGGCGACATCGACCTCGACGTCGAGGGCGACCGCGCGGTGGTGAGCATCGACGGCGGCGCGGACCTCACCAAGTTGGTCGGCCGCAACGGGGAGGCGCTCGACGCGCTGCAGGAACTGACCCGGCTGGCCGTGCACCAGAAGACGGGGGAGCGCAGCCGGCTGATGCTCGACATCGCGGGGTGGCGCCGCCGGCGCCGCGAGGAGCTGTCGGCGCTGGGCGAGAAGGTGGCCCGTCGGGTGCTGGAGAGCGGCCAGGACGAGCAGCTGGCGCCGATGACGCCGTTCGAGCGCAAGATCGTCCACGACGCGGTCGCGGCGGTGGCCGGGGTGCACAGCGAGAGCGAGGGCGTGGAGCCGTCCCGTCGGGTCGTCGTCCTGCCCGACTAAGAGTTACATCGATGTAGTTCGGCCCACCGCCGTCCCCGGAAGACCGGAGGAATGTTTCACGTGAAACAGGTCGTTGTGGCTGAACCGCCCGCCGCCGCCCGAGACGTGTTCGGGCCGCGGCTCGGGATCGCCCACCGCTACGCCGAGGTGCTCGCGGGGGGCCGGGGTGGAGCGGGGCCTGCTCGGTCCGCGGGAAGTCAACCGCCTGTGGGAGCGGCACCTGCTCAATTGCGCAGCCGTCGGCGAACTGCTGGAGGCGGGGGAACGGGTTGTCGACATCGGCAGCGGGGCCGGGCTGCCCGGGGTCGTGTTGGCGATCGCCCGGCCGGACCTGACCATCACCCTCGTCGAACCCCTGTTGCGCCGGAGCGAGTTCCTGCACGAGGCGATCGCGGAGTTGGGTCTGGACCTGGAGGTGGTGCGGGGTCGTGCGGAGGAGGCGCCGGTGCGCCGCCGGGTCGGGGGAGGTCGACGCCGTGGTGTCGCGGGCGGTGGCCGGGTTGGACAAGCTGACCAAGTGGAGCCTGCCGCTGTTGCGCCGGGACGGAAGGATGCTGGCGATCAAGGGGGAGCGGGCCGCCGAGGAAGTCCGGGAACACCGGCGTGTGATGACCGCACTGGGTGCGGACAATGTCAGGGTGGTGAGATGTGGCGTGAACTATTTGACTCCGCCCGCAACCGTGGTGTCAGCGCGGCGCGGGGAGCGAACGGCGGCGCGACGCGCGCGTACGGCAAGGAGGAACGCATGACTGCGCCACGTGGCCCGGCGGCCCCAGTACCCGGGGCGGCGCCGGTGACACCGCCCCCGGTCCAACAGCCCCCGGAGGTGCGCCCGGTGCCCAACACCGATGTTTCACGTGAAACGACGAACGAGTACGACACCCCGATCGGGCGGCGGCCGAGCGCGCCATGCAGGTGCTGCACACCGCCCACGACCGCCTACCGCGGCCCCGACACCGGCGGGTGTTCACCGTCGCGAACCAGAAGGGCGGGGTCGGCAAGACGACGACGGCCGTCAACCTCGCGGCCGCGCTCGCCGTCCAGGGCCTCAAGACGTTGGTCGTCGATCTGGACCCGCAGGGCAACGCCAGCACCGCGCTGGGGATCGCCGAGCGCCAGTCCGGCACCCCGTCCTCGTATGAGGCGCTGCTCGGCGAGATCCCGTTACAGCAGGCGATCCGGCGCAGCCCGCACAGCGAGCGGCTGTTCTGTGTGCCGTCCACCATCGACCTGGCCGGCGCCGAGATCGAGTTGGTCAGCATGGTGGCCCGGGAGAACCGGCTGCGCAATGCGCTCGCCCAGCTCGACGAGTTCGACTTCGATTACGTGTTCGTCGACTGCCCGCCCTCGCTGGGCCTGCTGACCATCAACGCGCTCGTCGCCGCGCCGGAGGTGCTGATCCCGATCCAGTGCGAGTACTACGCACTGGAGGGCGTGTCGCAGCTGATGCGCAATATCGAGATGGTGAAAGCTCATCTCAACCCGCAGCTCGAGGTGACCACGGTGGTGCTCACGATGTATGACGGTCGAACCAAGCTGGCCGATCAGGTGGCCGAGGAGGTGCGTCGATACTTCGGCGACAAGGTGCTGCGGACGGTGATCCCGCGCAGCGTCAAGGTCTCCGAAGCGCCCGGCTACAGCATGACGATCATCGACTACGACCCCGGCTCGCGCGGTGCGATGAGCTACCTGGACGCCAGCCGCGAACTCGCCGGACGGGACCACCCGCCGACGGGGCAGCGCTGATGTCCGCAACAATGACGATGCAGGGCGCGGCGATGAGGAGGAACGATGCGGTGCGTGGTGATGGAGAGGAACGGCGGCGATGACTCAACCATCGCGTAGGAAGGGCGGCCTGGGCCGCGGCTTGGCGTCCCTGATTCCCACCGGCCCGGCCGACGGCGAATCGGGGCCCTCGCCGCTGGGGCCGCGGATGGGTGCCGCGGCCGCCGACGTGGTGTTGGGCGGCCCGGCGCTGCCGGACACCGCCGGGCCCGGCGCCGTCTACCGCGAGATCGACCCGGCGTCGATCCAACCGAATCCGCGCCAGCCGCGTCAGGTGTTCGATGAGGAGGCATTGGCCGAGCTCGTGCACTCGATCCGCGAGTTCGGATTGATGCAGCCGATCGTGGTCCGCTCACTGGACGCCACCGACGGTCAGGGCCCCCGCTACCAACTGGTGATGGGGGAGCGGCGGCTGCGTGCCGCCCAGCAGGCCGGCCTGGAGACCATCCCGGCGATCGTGCGGCAGACCGATGAGGAGAATCTGCTGCGCGACGCCTTGCTGGAAAACATCCACCGGGTGCAACTCAACCCGCTGGAAGAGGCCGCGGCCTACCAGCAGCTGCTCGACGAATTCGGCGTCACCCACGAGGAACTGGCGGCCCGCATCGGGCGGTCGCGGCCGTTGATCACCAACATGATTCGGCTGCTGCGGCTGCCGATCGCCGTGCAGCGCCGGGTCGCGGCGGGGGTGCTGTCCGCCGGGCACGCCCGGGCCTTGCTGTCACTGGAGGCCGGCCCCGAGGCGCAGGAGGAATTGGCGGCCCGCATCGTCGCCGAGGGCCTGTCGGTGCGAGCCACCGAGGAAGCGGTCACGCTAGCCAATCACGGCGGCACCAACACCCCGGCCCCGCCGCGACGCAAGCCCATCCAGATGCCCGGGCTGCAGGACGTGGCCGAACGGCTGTCGACCGCGTTCGACACCCGGGTCACGGTCAGCCTCGGCAAACGCAAGGGCAAGATCGTCGTCGAGTTCGGTTCGGTCGATGATCTGCAACGCATTGTGGACCTGATGAGCGGCTCCGAGGCCTGACCGGACATACCGCGCGATTACGTCACTGTGACGCCGCGGTCGCACATGCCCCGGGCTGGGCCCGGCCGCTGTGGGAAACCGACTGTGCACCAGGGCAATTGGTACCGAAGGTGACGTCCGAGGGGCGGTTGCAGTGACCCTAGCCCGCCGGAGCGCGACTCCCTATCCTAGAAGCATTGTGATGCGTTTATTTATCGGTCGACGAGGTGGCCCGGGGCGGGCACCGCGGTGCCGCCGGGGCCGATCCTGGCAACCGGACGTGGCGTCGCACGGGAGACCAGCGATCTAGTGTCTACTCGAATTACACCGCTGGCACTCGACGCCTTCGATCAGCTGCCCAAGCATGCCCGCCGCTGCATCTTCTGGGAGGTCGATCCGGCGACGCTGCGCAACGACGACCATCTCACCGACCCGGAGTTCGAAAAGGAAGCCTGGTTGTCGATGGTCATGCTGGAGTGGGGTTCGTGTGGGCAGATCGCGACCGCACCCCCGCCGGAGCCGGCCTGTCTGGGCTACATCCTCTACGCGCCGCCGCGGGCGGTGCCGCGGGCCCAGCACTTTCCCACCGCGCCGGTGTCGGCGGACGCCGTGCTGCTGACGTCGATGGGGGTGGAGCCCGGGCACGCCACCGAGGGCCTACAACACGACCTGGTCGCCCGGGTGGTCGACGAATTGGTCCGCCGCGGCGTGCGGGCGCTGGCGGCGTTCGGCCGCACGCCGGCCACCGCCGAGTTGCAGGAGGCGCCCGCGGTGGACGACGACGTGCAGCGGGTGCTGACCGCCCCGGGGGACTGCTCGGTGGAGCACTGCGTGATCGACGCCGACTTCCTGCAGGATGTGGGCTTCACCGTGGTCGCCCCGCACCGCTACTTTCCCCGGCTGCGGCTGGAGCTGGATAAAGGCCTGGGTTGGAAGGCGGAGGTGGAAGCGGCCCTCGAACGGCTGCTGGAGAACGCGCAGTTGCAGCAGCCGGTGGGGGCCGGCGCGGCAGCTACCGACCGGTGACCCGGCCGGCCTGTTCGACGGCCAACTCGTGCGCCAGCAGCTCGGCGAAGGTGAAGGTGCCGGTGGGCCGGTCGTTCTTGCCCAGCAGGTACAGCCGTTTGACCGCGGCCAAGATGCCTTCGGCGATCGCGTCCCGGGTTCCGGTGGTGACCAGCATCGCCCGGTCGCGCGGGTTGGTCATGTAGCCGACGTCGACCTGAACGGTGGGCATCCGGGTCAGCCGGAGCAGGTCCCACGTCCGGCCGTGCGCCCGGCAATCCTGTAAACCCGTGCGCGCCACCACTTCTCGTTGGATGAAGTCCGCCAGATTACGGCCGATGGTGGACACCGAGCCATGCGAGTTGCCGAAGTGGAACGACGCCACACCGTTGGCCGCCGGGCTGGGATGCGCCGCGCACCGCAGGCTGATCATCAGATCGGCACCGACCGCATTGGCGGTGTTGGCCCGGTCGGTGTCCGATGGACTGTGGCCGGTCGGCCGGGACAGGAATGTCTCCATGCCGATCGCCGTCATCCGGCCCTCGAGCCGACTCGCCAAGTCCCACAGCACATCTGCCTCGCTGATCGGGCCCTCCGGGCCGCGCATGATGGGGCCGTGGTCCGAGCCGCCGCGGCCCGGGTCGATGATGATCCGTTTGCCCGAGAGCTTCGGCCCGGATCGGCGCACCAGTTCTTCCTCGCGGATCGCGTGCGGCGAACCGCCGGTCACCCGGGAGGACAGGAAGTACAAGGAGCGCAACGTTTCTGGGCCGCAGATACCGTCGGCCGAAAGCCCGTACTCGCGCTGGTAGGACATCAGCGCGTTGTGCGTCTGCAGACCGAAGTACCCGTCGACCAGGCCGGTATAGAAACCGAGGTCCTGCAACCGGGCCTGCAGGGTAGCGACATCGTCGCCGTACATCGGGGCGCCGAATTGGTGATGCAGCGTGCGGGCGCCGAGCCGGTAGGAGGCCTCTTTGAGCGCCCGATAGGTGGCCGCGCCGACGATCCCGTCCACCAGCAGCCCGCGCTGCTGCTGAAACGCGCGCACCGCCTGATCGAGTTCGGCGTCGAAGACGTCGGGCAGCACATGCTTGCCCGTGGTCAGGTCGGCGTCCGGGCTGTCCACCAGTCCCAGTGCGGCCAGCGCGGCGCGGATCTCGATGACCGCGCGGCTGCGGTCTCCGCGACGCAGCGGGTCGCCTGCGCCCCGACGCAGACTCGATGACATAGCTCAGACCCTCCGGTCACCGTTATTAGCAGCACTGAGCCGGGCTAACAGCGCTGACGAGTACAAGGCAGACTCGTCAGCATTGTCGCAGATACCCGCCGATTTTCGGAAAACACCAGCCGAACAGTGACCAGATCGGTGTGTTCGGGCCGACGCCTCAGACGAGGTCAGCGAGCTCGCGCAGCAGGGCGGCCTTGCCCTTGGCGCCGACGATCCGTTTGACCGGCTGACCGTCCTTGAACAAGATCAGCGTGGGAATCGAGACGACCTGGAAATCGCGGGCGGCTTCCGGGTTGGCGTCGACGTCCAGCTTCGCGACGGTCAGCGCGCCGGCCTTCTCGGCCGCGATCTCTTCGAGCACCGGGGCCACCATTTTGCATGGACCGCACCAGGTCGCCCAAAAGTCCACCAGCACAGGCGTATTGCTCGACAGCACCTCCGAGGCGAACGAGGCGTCGGAGACGGTCACGGTGGCGCCGCTGTTCTCGGTGTTGGTCATCGGGCTGCTCCCATCAAAGCGTCGGTTTCCCGGGTGTCTTCGGATTCCGCCAGCCACCGTTCGGCGTCGATGGCCGCAGCGCAGCCGGTCCCGGCGGCGGTCACCGCCTGCCGGTAGGTGCGGTCCACCAGGTCTCCGGCCGCGAACACCCCCTCCAGCGAGGTGCTGGTGGTGGGTTGGCGGACCAGGACATAGCCGTCGGGGTCGACGTCGACGGCGTCGCGGACCAGTTCCGAGCGGGGGTCGTGGCCGATTGCGACGAAGACGCCGGTCACCGCCAGGGTGGTTTCCGCGCCAGTTCCGGTGTCGCGCAACCGCAATCCGGTCACCGTCGTGTCGCCTTCCACCGCAACGACGGTGTGGTTGGTGATGAAGCGGATCTTGTCGTTGCCGCGGGCGCGCTCCAGCATGATCTTCGACGCGCGGAACTCGTCGCGCCGATGCACGATCGTCACGCTGCGGGCGAACCGGGTCAAGAAGGTGGCCTCTTCCATCGCCGAGTCGCCGCCGCCGATCACGGCGATGTCCTGGTCTTTGAAGAAGAACCCGTCACAGGTCGCGCAGGAGCTCACTCCGCGCCCCAGCAGCTCCTGCTCACCGGGGACGTGCAGGTAGCGCGCCGCGGCGCCCATCGCCAAGATGACCGCCCGCGCCCGATAGGTCTCCCCGTCGGCGGTGACCACCGATTTCACCGGGCCGTCCAGCTCGACGGATTCGACGTCTTCCATCCGCAGGTCGGCGCCAAACCGCTGGGCCTGCTCCCGCATCTCATCCATCAGTTCCGGACCCTGGATGCCCTCGCGGAATCCGGGGAAGTTCTCCACCTCGGTGGTGGTCATCAACGCACCACCGAAGGAGGTGCCTTCGAACACCACCGGCGCCAACTGCGCCCGGGCGGCGTAGATCGCGGCCGTGTAGCCAGCGGGGCCGGAGCCGATGACGATGACGTTGTGGACGGGGGGTGTGTCGGTCATAGGAACCTTTCCGCTGGGCGAGCTACAGCGTCTACCAACGCCAGGGTAGGCCGCGCTGTTCCCCGAGCACGTTACCGGCGGGTGACGGTGGTATCGGCCAGCAGCCCGGTATCCACCGCGCTGCAGTTGGTCGCCACCGCCAAGGCGATGACGGTGTCGGCCCTGTCACCGGGCACGACCAGCAGCTCCGCCGGTTTGCCGTCGAGCTGGATCGGGCGCGCACCCAGGACCCGGGTGGAGGCCGGGTAATCCAGGCCGCGCAGGCACGCCGCCAGCCGGTGCGGGTCGTCCAGCTGCCCGTAGTCGGGGTCGCGGGCCAGCAGGGCGAGAATCTCCGCCTCGGACAGCGGGATGACCGGGGCCACGGTGATCTGACGCAGGGTCTGCTGGGCGGGCGGTGTCGGGGCCGGGGCGCGGACCTGCGCGGCGGTGATGTGTCGGGCC
>PPEA01000571.1 GCA_002967005.1 Mycobacterium talmoniae | reverse complement strand
AGCGCGCCGACCGACGGCCCCGGCGCCGGCGTCGCTTTGGTTGGGCTTTTTCGCCGTCCGACACCCATGCGATAGTAGCTGGCGCGCCTGGCCGCCTCCGGCGCACTCGCCCGTATACACCTCCCCGTGGGCAAACCGTGTCCCACCCTTGTCCATGCGCGTGTCCGGTGCCCGTCCCGCATCGAGGCCGCCGCCGAGAGTGCGCCGCCGCCCCCGCCGAGTGTGCGGCGTCGCCCCCGCCGAGTGTGCGCGTAGGGCGGGATTGGGGCCGATTCTTCGCCGTGGATGCACATTCGGCGCACCTCAGCAGGCCGGACTAGGCTGTCCGAACGTGCCCGAAGCCCCTGACGACGCCGAGCTGCTGACCGCGGCCGCGGTCGCGTTGAACCGACACGCCGCGGTGCTGCGCGATCTCGGCGAACTGTTCGCCGCGGCCGGCCACGAACTGTTTCTGGTCGGCGGCTCGGTGCGCGACGCGCTGCTGGGCCGGTTGAGCCCGGACCTGGATTTCACCACCGACGCCCGTCCCGACCAGGTGCAGCGCATCGTGCGGTCCTGGGCCGATGCGCTGTGGGACACCGGCATCGAGTTCGGCACCGTCGGTGTCGGCAAGGACGATCAGCGGCTGGAGATCACCACCTTCCGCGCCGACAGCTACGACCAGATCTCGCGTAACCCGGAAGTGCGGTTCGGGGACCGCCTCGAGGACGACCTGGCGCGCCGCGACTTCACCGCCAACGCGATGGCGGTGCGCATCACCGCGACCGGGCCGGGGGAGTTCCTCGATCCGCTGGGCGGGTTGGCCGCGCTGCGGGCCGGCGTGCTGGATACCCCGTCGGCGCGCAGGTGTCGTTCGGCGACGACCCGCTGCGGATGCTGCGCGCGGCGCGGTTCGTCGCCCAGCTCGGCTTCACCGTCGCGCCGCGGGTGCGGGCGCGATCGAGGAGATGGCGCCGCAGCTGGGCCGGATCACCGCCGAACGGGTGGCCGCCGAACTGGACAAGCTCATGCTGGGCGCCGACCCGGTCGCCGGGATCGACCTGATCGTGCAGACCGGGATGGGGGAGGTGGTGCTCCCCGAGATCGGCGGCATGCAGATGGCCATCGACGAACACCACCAGCACAAGGACGTCTACCAGCATTCGCTGACCGTGCTGCGGCAGGCGATCGCGCTCGAGGATGAGGGCCCCGACCTGGTGTTGCGGTGGGCGGCGTTGCTGCACGACATCGGCAAGCCCGCCACCCGCCGCCACGAGGCCAACGGCGGGGTGAGCTTCCACCACCACGAGGTGGTCGGCGCCAAGATGACCCGCAAGCGGATGCGGGCGCTCAAGTACTCCAAACAGATGGTCGACGACGTGTCGCAGCTGGTGTACCTGCATCTGCGCTTCCACGGCTACGGCGACGGCAAGTGGACCGATTCGGCGGTGCGCCGCTACGTCACCGACGCGGGCCCGCTGTTGCCGCGGCTGCACAAACTGGTCCGCGCCGACTGCACCACCCGCAACAAGCGGCGCGCCGCCCGGCTGCAGGCCAACTACGACCAGCTGGAGCAGCGGATCACTGCGCTGGCCGCGCAGGAAGATCTGCAGCGGGTGCGGCCCGACCTGGACGGCAACGAGATCATGCAGCTGCTTGGGATCCCGGCCGGACCGCAGGTCGGCGAGGCCTGGCGCTACCTCAAGGAGCTGCGGCTGGACCGCGGCCCGCTGTCCCACGAGGAGGCCACCGCCGCACTGCTGGCGTGGTGGAAGGACCGCGGCAACGGGTAACCGCCCGTTATGAGGCCGAGCAGACGCAAAATCGCACCCGGGAGGCCCGCGCAATGCGATTTTGCGTCTGCTCGGCGCCCAGCACGGGGTAGCCGTAGGGGACCTAGCGGTCGCTAGCGCCCGGGGCCGGGTGGGCCGGCGAAGGCCTGGGCGATCTGCAGCCAGCGCCGGGCGTCGTCGCCATCGGCGGTGATGTCCAGGGCGCTCAACGCGCGGCGCTGGGTCACCAAAAAGCAGAAATGCTCGGCGGATCCGGTCGACCCGCTGGGCTGCGTCCGGCGGGCCCCACGACCAGGTGTCGCCGTCGGGGGCGCGTAGTTCCACGTGAAACTCTTCGGCCGGCGGGGTCAGGCCGTTCACGATGAACGCGTAGTCCCGGGTGC
>PPEA01000570.1 GCA_002967005.1 Mycobacterium talmoniae | reverse complement strand
TTCGTGGCGCCGGCGCCCGCAGGCCGGTACCGGTCGTCCCGCCGGCGCGGGTGGCCGTCGCCGCACCGCTGGCCCTGCCGGAACGCGAGCCGCGCAACATCTTGCTGATGATCGCCATCCCGGCGCTGCTGGTCGGCATCGTCGGCACCCTGGTGGTGATGTACACCTCCGGGGTCCGGTCGCTGCAGTCGGGGTTCTTCCCGATGATGGGGCTGGCCGGTTTCGGCGCGTTGATGTTTTCCGGCCGGTTCGGCCGCGGCCGCCGGATCAGCTGGGGCGAGCAGGAAAAGCAGCGCCGCAGCTACCTGCGCCAACTCGACGAGGACCGCGACGAGGTGCAGCGGGCCGCCCAAGAGCAGCGCCGCAGCCAGCTGTTCGTGCACGGCGACCCGCAGCAGCTGGACACCGTGATCGGGGGCCCGCGGATGTGGGAGCGCCGACCCGAGGACCCCGACTTTCTGGATGTGCGGCTGGGCATCGGCGTGCAGGCGACCAGCGATTCGGCGGTGTCGCTGCAATGGCCGGAGGTCCCGATCGGCGAAGAACTCGAACCGGTCACCGGCGGGGCGCTGCGGGACTTCATCCTGGAGCAGAGCAAGATTCGCGGCATCGGGAAGGTGGTGAGCCTGCGCTCGAAACCCGGCTTCAGCTTTGTCGGTGCCGACCCCGCCGAACTGCACGACCTGATGCGGGCGATGCTGTGCTCGCTGGCGGTCTACCACAGCCCGCACGACGTGAAGCTCATGGTGGTCACCCGGCATCCGCAGCTGTGGTCGTGGCTGGTGTGGCTGCCGCACAACCAACACGATGAGATGTTCGACGCCTGTGGTCTGCGGCGGTTGGTGTTCACCGCGCCGAACGAACTCGAAGAGGCGCTCGACGCCGAGCTGCACCGCAAGGGTCGCGGACCGTGGACCCCGCCGACCGGGGCCAGCCCCACCTCGATGCCCTCCCCGATCGAGTCGGGGACGGGGCCCGCGCTGGGCCCGCATTGGGTGATCGTCGACGACAACGCCGGCACCCCCGAGCAATGGGAGGGCGTCACCGGACAGAAGGGGATGGCCGGGATTACGGTGCTGCGGCTGGCCACCCGCCCCGGCACCGGGGTCGGTTTCGCCGACGCGGAGCAGCGCTTCGAGCTGGCCGAGGGCCGGCTCCGGCACCGCGACGCGTTTTACGCGGTCGCCGACATGCTGGCCGAAAGCACCGCGCACCGCTATGCGCGCGCGTTGGCGCGGTGGTCCCCGATGGCGGCCGGGGAGTTGCCGACCACCGATAGCCAAGGTGGGGAACTGTTGCGGGCGCTGGGCGTCACCGACCCGCGCCACCTCGACGTGGATCGGCTGTGGGCCGAAAGCCGCGGCCGCGGCGACCCGAAGTGGGCGATGGTGCCGGTCGGGGTCAAACCCGGCGGGGAACTGCAGTACGTCATCTTGCGTGCCAAGGATTTCGGCGGTTTCGGGTTCCACTCGGTGGTGATCGGCACTTCGGGCTCCGGCAAATCGGAGTACTTCTTGTCGCTGTGCAGCGGGATCGCGCTGACCCACTCCCCGGAGACGTTCATCGTCATCTTCGTCGACATGAAGTTCGAGTCCGCGGCCCAGGACCTCGACGGGTTCCCGCACGTGGCCGGCTCGCTGTCCAACCTGGGCAAGGACGACCGGCATCTGGCCGACCGGATGCGCAAGGCGATCAAC
Organism: Mycobacterium talmoniae; assembly: GCA_002967005.1. GTDB lineage: Bacteria > Actinomycetota > Actinomycetes > Mycobacteriales > Mycobacteriaceae > Mycobacterium > Mycobacterium talmoniae. The sequence continues at coordinate 3,420 of PPEA01000570.1, read as the reverse complement.
GGCGAGATCGCGAGGCGGTACCGGCTGTTCAAGGACGCCGGCGCGCGCGACGCCAACGAGTACGAGGAAATGCGGTTGGCGGGGCGGGATTTGGAGCCGGTGCCGATCCTGCTGGTGATCATCGACGAGTACCTGGAGCTGTTCATCCACCACCAGGAGTGGATCGACCTGGTCATCCACATCGGTCAGGAGGGGCGCGGCTGCAACGTGTTCTTCACCCTCGGCGGCCAACGGTTGGACCTGTCGTCGCTGAGCAAGGCGAAAAGCAACATCGCGTTCCGGGTGGCGTTGCGCGCCGAGACCGCCGAAGACTCCCGCGACGTGATCGGCAGCGACGCGGCGCTGCACCTGCCGTCCCGGGAGAACGGGTACGCATTGCTCAAGGTCGGACCCCGCGACCTGGAACAGTTCCGCTGCTTCTATGTGTCCGCGCCGTTTGTGCTGCCGAAGAAGTCGGCGCAGGTGAACAAGACTGTCGCGGTGGGCTTCTCGCAGCCGCGGCCGTTGACCTGGGAGTATCAGCCGCTCAGTGAGGCCGACAGCGCGGCGTTGACGGTGGTCGACGAGACCGAGGAACCCGACGAGTTCGTGTTCCACCCGGACGGGTTCCGCAAAAAGAAGGTCGTCGACGTCATCCGGGAGTCGCTGAGCGCCCATCCGGCCCGCCCGCCGCACCGGATCTGGCTGCCGCCGCTGGAAGCCAGCGAACCGGTCGATGCGCTGGTGGGGCAGTGGCGGGGCCAGCCGTGGCACGTCGACTACGGGCAGAACCGCGGTCTGCTGTTCCCGCTGGGCGTCGTCGACATCCCCGACGAGCATGCGCAACGGGTGCACGTCATCGACGCCGAACTCGACAATTTGATGGTGGTCGCGACCGCCCAACGCGGCAAATCCACCACCTTGATGACGGTGATGATGTCCGCGGCGCTGATGTACCGGCCGGAGCGGGTGACGTTCTTCTGCGTCGGCGCGGCGCTGTATCCGGTGGAGACCCTGTCGCACGTCGCCGGGGTGGTGAGCCTGGCCGACAGCGAGGGCGTGTCCCGCACCATCGCCACCATCGAGGGGTTGATCCGGGCGCGGGAGGCCGCCTTCAAGCACTACCAAATCGATATCGCCGAGTTCCGGGAACGGCGATTCGGCGCGGGCGGTGGCGGCGGCACCGACCCGGCCGACAAGTTCGGCGACGTCTTCCTGGTCATCGACAACTTCGGCGATCTCTACGACAAGGACCCCGCCATGGGCGACCGGGCGATCGCGGTGGCCAGGCAGGGCCTGTCCTACGGCGTGCACGTCGCCACCAGCGCCACCGCCTGGTTCGTCGGGCAGAAGCAAGCCCTGCTCAACGTCTCCAACGTGCGCATCCAACTGCGGCTGTCCAACCCCGACGAGTCGCAGATGGGAACCTCGATGGAGCAGCGCAAGGCGGCCCGCAACACGTTGGACCGTCCGGGCTTCGGCCTGACCCGCGACGGCTACGAGCTGCTGGTGGGGCTGCCCGAGATCACCGGCGCGACGGCCGCCGCCTCGGCACCCGACACGTGGGCGCGGTCGTCGGCGCGGTCGCCGGCACCGACAAGGTCGAAACCCTGGCCCGGTTGCCCGAGCGGATCCCGCTGACCCGCATTGTCACCGCCTACGCGGGGACCGCGGCGGCCGCGGATCCGCTGAACATCCCGTTCGCCATCGGTGAGACCGCGCTGCAGCCGGTGGCGCTGCCCGCGCGGCTAGTGCCCAACATGTTGGTGATGGGACGCCAATTATGCGGCAAGACAACCACGTTGGCGACATTCGGGCAGGCCGTGCTGAGCCGGTTCGGCCCCGAGCAGGCGCAGATCACCATCCTGGACCCCAAGACGTCGCTGATCGGCAAGGTCGTCGGCCCGCACGTGCGGGCCTACGCCTACACCGCCGATGACATCGACCGGGTGATCGCCGAATTGGCCGCGCTGCTGCGCGATCGGCTGCCGCCGGCCGGGCTGACCCAACAGGAGCTGCTGCAGCGGTCGGCGTGGCGAGGCGCCCACCATTTCGTCCTGCTCGACGACGAACAGGAACTGCGCCCGCACGGCGGGATCGGCAAACCGGCGGCGACCGCGCCGCTGTGGGGGTTGATCGAACGCAGCCGGGAGATCGGCCTGCACGTGATCGCTTCCCGGCTGCCCGGCAACTGGGCCGGGGTGTCGGTGATGAACCCGTTCCTGCAGCGGCTGACCGCGTCGCGATCCCCCACGCTGTTCATGGACAACGACCCCACCAACGTCAAGGTTTTCGGGAGGATCAGCGCCCAGCAACTCCCGCCCGGGCGGGGCCTGCTGGTCACCTCCGACGGGGAGATCGAGGGTGTTCTGGTCGGGGCGCGACGTGATCGGCGCCCGCTGGTGGGGCGCCGGTCGGGTGTATCGACAGGCGATGAGGGACGGCTTAGACTCGGACAATTCCGGGGCACACGACCTGGGGAGGCACGATGTCGTTGCTGGATGTGAATACCGCGGCGGTTGACATATCGGCGCTGACCGAAACGATTTTGAGCGGGGAGATGGCCGCCAGCACCGCGGCCGGATCCGCAGCGCTCACCGGGGTGGTGCCCCTGGCGGCGGATGCGGATTCGGCGGCGTTCGCCGCGGCCCTCAACGCGGCGGGGACCGCCTATCTGGGGGCGGCCGCCGAACATGTCGGGCAGCGGGTGGCGTTCGCCGGCGGCCAAAGCCTCTCGTCGATCAGCTACCTGCTGAACGAGCTGGCCAGCGCCACCAACTTGTCGAGCTTCCTGCCCTAACGGGCCGATGGCGCTCGACCCCCGGTGGATGGGTCCGCCGGAAGTGGTGGCGGCGATCCTTGAGGCCGGGCCCGGCCCGGGTTCGACGATCGCCAACCAACTGGTGTGGATTACCGAGACCATCAGCCACGAACTGTCCATGGGGCTGTCTGCGGTCAACACCGCCGCCACCGCCACCCAGTGGATCGGATTGGGTGGGGCCGCTTCGACGGTGAGCGCGACGGGCCTCAACGCCGGATTGCAGACGATGGTGGGGTGGACCACCCACAAGGTGTCGGTGGTGCAGGCCGCCCTGGACGCCTACGCCTGCGCCCGCCCGGCGGTGATTCCGTCGGTGGTCTGTCAGACCAACCGCGACGAATGGGCGGCGTTGATGGCCAGCAATATTCTCGGGCAGAACACCCCGGCCATCATCGAACGGGACATGGAGTACTTCGGTGAGCACTGGCCGCACAATTCCAGTGTGGGGCTGACGTATTCGGGGGCACTGAGTGCGTTGACGGCCGCGTTGGCGGTGCCGCCGCCGGTGGCGCCGATGGGTGCCTCACCGGCCGCGCCGGCCAGCGCGGCCACGGCCGTGGCCGAAGCGGCCCGCGAATCCCGGGTGACGCGGTGGGGCGCCCCCCCGCCCAGGCCGTGCA